>JALWQS010000064.1 GCA_027083015.1 Candidatus Woesearchaeota archaeon | reverse complement strand
TTATCATGAGACCCAAGATATTATTTACTAATCAGGTATTGGTTCTTGCAGTTTTTCTTGTTTCTCTTATATTCTTAACAGGTTGTGAGCAACAGCCTGAATCTTCTGCACCTGTGTCTCCTGATCTTTCTGAGTCTTCCTCCTCTTCTATCATTGAAAACAGAGGTACCTTTGTACATGTAAGAGTTCTTGATAAGGATTCTAATGACCCTGTTAAGGATGCTATTGTTTATCTTGGTTCTGGTGCCTGGAAATGTTACACTGACGATAAGGGCGAATGTTCTGTCAAGGGTTTTTCTTGGGGTGATTATGGTATTGGTGTTTTTAAGAAAGGTTATGTGCGTGTTACTCTCAACAGACATTTTGATAAGGGAGCAAATGATCTTTCCGCGGATTTGGAGAGAAAGCCTATGATGCCTTCCTCTTTCTCAGTTGAAGGGACTGTTATTGATGAGGTTTCTGCCCAGGGTACTAGAAGCGAAAACCATTATTTTAAGATCAAGGATGATAATGGTAAGGAAGAGTTTCTCTTTGATGAGATCGGTGAGAATAAGGGTTTTGAAAGGTTTGTCGGGAAACGTGTCCGTATTACTGGTTTTGATGAACAGGGTTTTATCGGTTGGGAGCACTTGTCTGCTTCCGACATCTATGTTGAAAATATTTCTTTTGTCTAATCCTTGCAGTCTTCGGATTGCTCACGGTTTTAGGCTGGTAGCTGATGCGGTTTTGTTTACTTTTACAGGATTCCCAGAAACATTTATATATAATACCTAATATTATTTGAGGTATAAAAGAGGTGCAAATATGAAGATTGTCCTAAAGAAAAAACCTAAGAATCCTATCATCATTGAAGGTTTTCCTGGCTTTGGATTGGTCGGTACGATCACTACTGAATTTCTTCTGAATGAATTGAAAGCTGAGAATATCGGTTATATCAAGTCTGATGATGTTCCTCCGATGGCTGCTATCCATGAAAGCAATATTGTCAGGCCTATGGGCATTTACTATGATCCTAAGAATAATATGGTTATCCTTCATGTCATGACTAATGTTAAAGGTCTGGAATGGAAGGTTGGTGATATTCTTCTTGAGTTGGCTAAAGAGCTTGATGCTAAGGAGATCATCTCTATTGAAGGAGTTGGTACCCCCATCCCTTCTGAAGAGAGTAACTCGTATTATTACACTAATTCCGAAAAGAACAAGAAAAAGTTTGAATCTTTTGATCTTCAGCCTCTTAAAGAGGGCATTATCCTTGGTGTGACTGCTACTCTTATGTTGCAGGCTAAGGATGATCTTTCTTGTGTCTTTGTTGAGACGCATTCTCAGCTTCCTGATTCTAAAGCTGCTGCTAAGGCCATTGAAGTCCTTGACAAGTATTTAGGTCTTAAGATTGACTATAAGCCTCTTCTTAAGCAGGCTGAGAAGTTTGAAGCTAAGATCAAGAATCTTATGGAACAAGGTGCTGTTGCTACTGATGAGCAGAAGAAGAAACAGTTGAGTTATGTGGGTTAAAGACCTGCATCGTAGCATATCTTATTATCTTGTGTATTAATTA
>JALWQS010000063.1 GCA_027083015.1 Candidatus Woesearchaeota archaeon | reverse complement strand
GATGGCGATGCTGATGTTATTAGGGCCCTATACCTCGCTGTTTATCGTAGAGGTCATGCAGGCGTTAGCCTATCCAGCAGTATTGGCAGTCACCGCATTTCTCGTATATAAGAAGATGAACCTGAGAGCAGCCGCATTCACGACGATCATAATGGTAGCATCAGTCGCGTTGTTCGACAGGACAGCACAACTAACGCCTCAAGCATTAGACATGATACTGTTTCCTTTAGCGCTATACTTCTTCATGGACAACAAGAAAGCCGCTTATGTCATAACAATGACTGCAATCATCTACAATCATGGAGCATGGAGCTTCCTTCTCTTCGGCTCAGTCATACTTTACTCATTATTATACAAGAAAAACAGAGAGTACAATGTATACGCATTCATCTTAGGACTGCCCATGTTACTCATAACCTTATTTTACCTGCCGGGTTATATGAGCGTACACGATAAATACGCAAGTTATCAAGAACAATACCTAGCGGGAAATGTCATCGGTTATATAGAATATACAGGACTTATTGTGGGAGCATTCATCTTAGCATACTTGATCTACATGGTAGTAGAACTAATAAGAAAGAAAAGGTTCCCCTATAAACTAAGCGCATTAGAAAAGATGGCATCACTATGGTTGCTATCGTTAATCCCTATATTCATAACCATATCAGACAGGTTCGCGTCCTACGCCATGCCACCAGTAGCTATACTAATATCAGGAATGATGGTAAGGCGATTAAGAAAAAGAGAAACATTTATACCCGTGCTGATAGGTACAGCAGTCATAGCATTGGCATTCACGCTGATAAGCTGGTCAATACAGGTAAAAACAGGATCTTTCCCTTTTATGTTGTCTTAGTTTCAGACAAGCAGGCATCCAAGTCATGGTTGGGAGATAATAATCAAGAAGAGTCATAAGAGGTCACAAAATGCAGATAAAACCACACAAGTTCAAAGGAGTATACGTAGGAAGAAAAGGAAAACGAGAGATATTTCTGACAAAAAGCCTGGCTCCCGGAAAGAATGTGTACGGAGAAGAAACATTCAGACAAGGAGGAGCAGAATACCGGGAATGGAACGTACAACGATCAAAACTAGGAGCAGGATTAGCTAAAAGAGTATCACAATTAGGGATATGGCCAGGAAACAAAGTGCTTTATCTAGGCGCCAGCACAGGAACAACAGTATCGCATGTATCGGACATCGTAGGCAAAGAAGGATTTGTCTTTGCACTGGACTTCGCTCCAAGAACCACGAGAGAACTTATGTATGTATGCGAAGACCGACCAAACATAGCACCAATAATAGAAGATGCCAACCATCCAGAAAGGTATGCGGATAAGGTGTGCTTAGTGGACTGTGTCTTTCAGGATGTGGCACAAAGAAATCAGGCAGAAATATTTTTGAAGAACTGCGACATGTTTCTTAAGAAAGGGGGCTTTGGCATACTGGCAGTTAAGGCAAGAAGCATAGATATAACAAGACCTCCGAAACAGGTATTCAAAGAGATAAGAGCAAAACTGGAGAAAAAGATGATCATAGCAGAGTACAAAGAGCTTGCCCCGCTGGAAAAGGATCACTGCATATTCGTATGCAAGAAAAGATAAACCTAATGAAGATAAAAGAAGAAATGAAGATAAACTAAGAAGATAGGAAACAGAAAAGCAAGGAAAGAAATAAAAACCCCTGCTTATTCACAGAGATAAAATGGCACTAAAACTATTCAACACAGCATCAAGAAAGAAAGAGAACTTTGAGCCCAGAGAACAAGGGAAAGTAGGAATGTACTGCTGCGGACCGACAGTATACCATTACGCACACATAGGAAACCTAAGAACATACGTCTTTGAAGACGTGCTAAGAAGGACATTATTATACAATAAATTCTCAGTTAAACATGTGATGAACATAACAGATGTAGGACATCTGACATCAGACTCTGACGAAGGAGAAGACAAGATGGTAAAAGGCGCTAAACGAGAAGGCAAAAGCGTTTGGGAAATAGCAAAATTCTACGAAAAAGCATTCTTTGACGACTTTCACGCACTAAAACTTCAGGATCCAGAGATAAAATGCAAAGCGACAGAACACATCACAGACATGATAGAACTGGTCAAGAGAATAGAACAAAACGGGTACACGTACATTGTTGATGGAAATGTATACTTTGATATCTCTAAATTCCCAAGATACGCAGAATTCGCAAGACTAAACCTGGAAGGGCAGGAAGAAGGAGCAAGAGTAGAAATAGATAATGCAAAAAGAAACAAGGCAGACTTCGTATTATGGTTCACAAGATCAAAATTCGGAAACCAAGAGATGCAGTGGGACAGTCCCTGGGGAAGAGGATTTCCAGGATGGCATATAGAATGCTCAGCCATGTCAATGAAGTATTTGGGAGAACAGTTCGACATACACTGCGGAGGAGTAGATCACATACCAGTACATCACACTAACGAGATAGCACAGGCCGAAGCAGCAACAGGAAAACACCCCTGGGTAAAATACTGGCTGCACGGAGAATTCCTAGTTGAAGACACTGGAAAGATGTCAAAATCGAAAGGAGAATTCCTGACATTAAACGTCCTAAAAGAAAAAGGTTATGAACCATTAGTCTATAAGTACTTCTGCTTCACAGCGCATTACAGGCAACAACTGAACTTCAGCTGGGGGGGAATGGACAGTGCAAAGAACAGCTTCAACAGGATGAAAAATAAGATTCTCGCACTGAAAGAAGAGACAGGAAATCTAGAACAGGACGGAACTTTTGGAGGAAAATCCCGTCAATACCTGGATGATTTTGAAGAATCCATAAACGACGATTTAGGAGTGCCAAATGCTCTGGCAGTGATGTGGTCAGTACTGAGAGATGAGGAGCTGAAATCAGAAGAAAAACTAAAACTGCTCTACAGGTTCGACAATATATTCGGTTTCGGTTTCAAAGACTGGAAAAAAGAAACAGTGACTGTGCCAGAAGAGATACAAAAGCTCGTCGATGAAAGGGAAGAAGCAAGAAAGGAGAAAGACTGGGCAAAAGCAGACGCTCTACGGGACGAGATACAAGAAAAGGGATTTCTCATCAAAGATACGGCAGAAGGTCCGCAACTAGAGAAAAAGTATTAATGAAAAACTAAAATCCTATCTAAGAATCTGCGTTCTCAATAATCTCAACAGCTAACCTAATGTCACTGTCTTCAACCTCAAGAGAGCCCTGACCGAAGACAAGCTCTTGAGCCCTGGTGACAGCTTTAAGGTCATCGATGAAAGGTTCAATGATGGTCTTTTCCTCCTCACTACACTGGATGGTCAGATCAATATCTTTCTTTAAAGAAACCTTATTCTCAGACTTGAACTTCCTGACAGCGCCGATAATCTTCACGACAAGATCGCCATGAACTTCAGCCTGCTCATCAAAGAGATGCTCCTGAACCTCAGGCCATCTACTATTATGGATAGACTTTTGAGACTCTTTTTCAGCAAAATAAAGCTGATAGACCGCTTCGGTGATGTGAGGTATGAAAGGTGCGAACAACTTAAGCACAGTGCTGAAACTATGGAATAACGTGTACTGCGCAGCAAGTTTCTGACCCCGACCTCTCTTCTCAGGATTATAGATCCTATCCTTAGCTATCTCAAGATAATTATCACAAAGGACCTGCCAGAAAAAATTTTCAGTCGAAGACAAAGCCTTGCTGTAATAGAAATCCTCAAACGCCTCAGTAGATGCCTGTACAATCTTCTGAAGCTTAGAAAGGATCCACCTGTCAAAAGGCTGAAGCTCAACATCCTCAAGCTTAGTACCCGCATCAAAACCCTCAAGATTCATGATAGCGAACTTCGTCGCATTCCATATCTTAGTGGTCAGTTTCTTACCGGCAACAAGTTCTTTCTCCTGGAAGTTAAGGTCATCACCAAGCTTAGAACCGCCAGCCAAGTAACGAAGAGCATCAGCAGAGTATTTCTTGATCATATCACGAGGTTCGATGACATTACCCTTGGACTTAGACATCTTCTTACCATGCGGGTCAAGCATCCAGCCTGAAATCATGGCGTGCTTCCAAGGGATCATATCATAGTGTAGCTTAGACTTAACAACCGTATTGAACAGCCAGAAAGAGATTATATCATGAGCCTGGGGACGAAGACTCATAGGATTCTTGATAAGCTCGTCATATACTGGAGTGCCTTTGAAAAGCTCCTTGACAATAGTCGGTGTGAGAGAAGAGGTTGCCCAGGTATTGATGATATCCTTTTCAGGAATAAATTCCGTAGAGCCACACTTAGGACATCTATCTACAGGAGGCTTATCTTCCAAAGGATCGACAGGCAGATCCTTCTCATTAGCAAGGATTATCTCATCGCAATGCTTACAATACCAGACAGGGAAAGGGATACCGAAGAAAATCTGACGGCTTATACACCAATCCCACTGGAGTCCCTGAACCCAATTATCATAACGGTTCTTAAAATGCTTAGGGTGCCACTCAAACTCATTACCCCATTTAAGCATCTCATCTTTCAGATCAAGATACTTGATGAACCACTGTTTAGAATGGATAAACTCAATAGGTGTTCCGCAACGCTCATGGACGTTGACAGTGTGCTTGATAGGTTTTTGACCGACAAGAAGCCCATTAGCTTTCAGATCCTCAATTATAGCTTTTCTCGCTTCTTCGATCTTCATACCTTCGTACTTGCCTGCAAGAGCAGTCATCCGACCATGCTTATCTATAGCTTCTTTTATAGGAAGGTTATGCGCCTTCTGCCATTCGCAATCAGTAGCGTCGCCAAAAGTACAGCACATCACTATACCAGTACCCTTTTCAGGATCAGCACGAGGATCAGGCTTGACAGGAACCTCAAAATCGAACAGAGGAACCTTAGCTTTCTTACCTTCAAGATCCTTATATCTTTCATCCTCAGGATTAAAGAATACTGCGACACAGGCAGGAAGAAGTTCAGGCCTTGTCGTAGCTATGATCAAGTCCTTATCACCGACCTTGAATACTATATCATTAAAGAACGAATCGATCTCCTTATCTTCGCATTCAACCTGTGAGATAGCAGTCATACACTTAGGGCAGTACATAGCAGGAGCTTCTTTACGATACTCCCGGCCCATCTTATAAAGATCTATGAATGACTTTTGGGAGATTTTTTGAGAATGCGGATCAATAGTCGAGTAAGTAACACTAAAATCGCAAGAGATGCCGAGACGTTTCCAGTCATTTATGTAGGAAGGCTTAAGTTCATTATCAAGTGTCTCAAGACAAAGCTTACGAAACTCTTTACGGTCCATCTTACTGGCGTTTACTTTCTTTATCTTCTGGATCAAGGTCTGCGTAGGAAGACCATTATCATCAGTACCTAACGGTTGAAGAACATTAAAACCTCTCATGCGCTTAAAACGAGCGATAAAATCCTGCTGAGAATTGCTGAATGCATGACCCATGTGCATCTTACCTGAAACAGTAGGAGGTGGAGTATCTATGGAAAAGATCGGCTTGTCAGAATTCTTATCAAAGTCATTGATCCTGTTTTCTTCCCAAAACTTTTGGATCTTAAGCTCTTCCTCTTCAGGATTGTACTTCTTAGGTAATTCTTTGGTTTTAGTTTCAGTTGTCGTTTCGCTCATCGTTAACTCATCTGTTTAATATCATCTGTCGCATGACGCCTTTGTCCTAAATCAAACGATTTGTTGATCAAGTATGCTGGACGAGGCTTTAAGGATTTATTAATATGTTTCGGTTTATGTATAAGTTCTGAAGAAAGAACTTTACTTACACTGTAGGTAAATATCTGGGCGTTGGTGTGTTTTTTACTTACATTGTAGGTATAATTGTTTTGAATAAGAAAATCAAAGAAAACCGCTTCCAGATTTGATTTCAAATAAGATTAATAAAGAAGCAGGAATTTAGTAAAGGAATGGTCATGAAAGAAACACCCTGGGTAACAAAACACCTACCTCAAAAGATAAGCGAAGTTGAAGGACAAGGAAAAGCGCTGGTGTCACTAAAAGAATTCGTTATAGGATTCAAGAAGAAAAAGAAAAAGGCGGCAATACTGTACGGTCCTACAGGTTCAGGAAAAACATGCGCAGCATACGCCCTAGCAAAAGAGTTAGGATACGAACTGGTAGAAGTCAATGCTTCAGACACAAGAAACGCAGACCAGATAAGTTCAATAATAGGAGAAGCCAGCAAACAGATGAGTCTGTTTTGCCCAAAAGGAAAACTCATACTAATAGATGAACTTGACGGGGTTGCAGGAAGAGAAGACAGAGGGGGAGTCGCAGAACTTGTAAAGATCATCGAAAAAACCTCATTTCCGATAATCATAACAGCCAATGACCCCTTTGACAAGAAATTCAGCGCATTAAGAAAAAAATCAGAGATCATAGAGTTTGACATACTAAGCTTCAATGACATATTCAACATATTGAGACGGATAGCAGAAGCAGAACAGATAGACTATGATGAAGACGCACTAAAAATGCTCTCACGACGAGCAGGAGGAGATGCCCGAGCAGGAATAAACGATCTTCAGATGCTAAGTGCAGGAACAAAAAAACTAAGGCGTGAAGAT
>JALWQS010000062.1 GCA_027083015.1 Candidatus Woesearchaeota archaeon | reverse complement strand
AAACAAATATTATCCTGCAATGCCTTTCCTAAGTTTAGGCTGTTTTATAGGTTTCGGCATAATTTTATTAATCAATATATTTTAATTACTTTTTAGTGGTTAAAATATTATATTGGTAAAAAGACTTAATAAGCAAAAGAAATTCTTCTATAAAGCACGCACGGTGACCCAAGTGAACACCCTCTGAGCTTCGGCAATGATGAACGGATGTAACTGGGAGAGTGCGTGCTATATTTCTAAAAACAAGAACAAAAGATTAAGGAAGAGAAACAGATCCCATAAAACACAGAGTACATAAAAACAGTCACACATAACTCTTCTTGACAACAACACCATCCTTAACCCAGATGATACGATCAACAAGCTTCTTATGAGCAGATTCATGAGAGACAAGAACGATGGTCTGACCATCACGCTTATTCAGATCCCTCAAAAGATCCATGATAACCTCAGAAGATTCAGAATCAAGGGAAGCAGTAGGCTCATCAGCAAAAAGGATGGAAGGCTTATTGATAAGAGCTCGGGCGATAGATATCTTCTGCTGCTGACCACCACTAAGCTGAGAAGGATAATTATCCAGACGATTAGACATATCAAACTTTTCCAGAAGACGCTTAGCCTCAAGAATAGCATCACGACGGTTCTTACCACGCATCAAAGCAGGAAGCAAAACATTCTCAAGAGCAGTCAATTGAGGAAGAAGATTATAGTTCTGAAAAACAAAACCCAGATGATTAAGACGAAAGGCAGTCTGCTGTTTAGGAGTGAGCTTTTCCACATCCTTACCCAATATCCTCAAAGAACCGCCAGTAGGCCTGTCAAGAAGAGCGAGCTGGTTCAAAGTCGTGGATTTACCAGCCCCACTAGGACCCATAAGAGCGACAAATTCTCCCTTGCGTATCCTGAGATTGATATCCCTAATAGCATAAATCTCTACCTCACCTACAAGAAACATCCTCTCCATGTGTCTCGCCTCGATAACAAGCTTATCAGATAGAGAAGATCCCTCACTGGCCGACAGAGAGTGTGAAGTCACATAGCACCACCCCGGATAGCCTCAATAATATTCTCTTTAAGGATAGACCTCGTCGGATAAAAGCCTGCGAACAAAGTGGAAGCAAGGAGAAGAAGAGCAGCGTTCCACTGATTGCGAGCAGTAAGAGAAGGAACGACCTCACCAATAGGAAGAGCTATAGGATGAGAAATAAAGAAAACAATAAGCAGACGCATAATAAGAAAACCGATAACAATACCAATAACACCAAGAATGACGGCCTCAAAAATGTATGATCCCATAATAGCAGAATCAGATATTCCGACAGCACGCTGAGTAGCGATCTGACCACGCTGGTTACGGGTCTTGATATATATAACGATAAAAACCGTGGCAAAAGCAGTAAGAACGCCAATAAATTTAGTGATATCAGAAACCATGCCCAAAGATTTCGTAACAGAACGGGAAAAACCAGCATTATCCTCCCAAGAAGAGACCTTATCCTTAAAACCCGAATTTATTATCATCGGTACCAAACTGGAAGCCAGGGCCTTATCATGAATACGAACATTGATCTGAGAAGCCTTATCAGAAACATTAATAATGCTCTCCAATGTCTTAAGAGGAATCCAAGCCTGAATATCAAGACCTAAAAATTTCGTCCGGATGATCCCCTTAACGCGAAACTCCTTCACAACACCATTCGGGAACCAAAGAACAACCTTATCATTAAGATCAGCACCTATACGAGTACCGGGAAGAATCGAATCTTTCTCATAACGACCACCTGCAACATCACTACCAAGGACTACCTCATCATCATCACCCTCTTCAAGAAAAGAACCAGCAACAACCTTATCATGAAGACGCTTCACCTTCCTGACAAGACGGGGATCAACACCATTTATAGCACACTGACGAAACTTATCGCGCTTACGGACCTCGGCAGTAGAATAAAGTTCCGGAGAAACAGAATCCACCTCAGGAAAAGCCAATAACTTATTACGGATCTTAGGCCAATCATCTATATAGCGATGATCCTCAGCAGGGTCTATGACGACATGACCAAACATCAGATCAATAAGCTGATCATTAATAGCGTCCGACATTCCGTTCACGATGGACTCGAAGAACATTATATTAAGGAAAGAAAAAGCAAGAACTCCAATAACAAGAAGGTTAAGCTTCTTATTCTTCTTCATAGAAGAAAACGAAAGAAAAAAAGTCACCCTTGCAAGAGTCTTGCTTTTTTTAGAGAACGGCATCTCTAATGCCTCTTCTTATTCTTGTGCTCAACACGCACCTTCTCCAAATAACGTCTAAGCCTATCAACATCGACATGAAAGCCCTTGCTCTTAAGTTCACGCACAAAGCCCTTAAAGTGCTCCTTCTGCCAAGCACCACCATGCTTCTTCACGAACTCGTCAGCAAGACCATACTCGACGACCTCTTCAAAACGGTTCTCAAGCTCTTCTTTCTTATGCTCATAAAAGTAATAAGCGACCACCAAAAGTATCAAGACAAAATCCACCAATGCGTAAACAACATACCAAAAGATCCTCTTATTAGGATGAACCTCAATACGCAGATCCTCGTTCAAAGTATGATGACCTAAATCATCATCAAAATCAACCTCTATCGTAACATGATTTATCACGGATCTCCTGAGATCAGAATTCTTAGCTACCAAAGAAGTCAAGACACTGGCATCCTCATCCTTGCTCAACTGACCAATATACTGAGTTATAGAATCACCAGCAGAAGTGATAATCCTAACAGCAGTGTTCTTAGCAGAACCTGAACCTGTATTCTCAACACGCAAAGAGATATCATACTTATCATCAGCATGAATGATCTCCGGATGGGTCTTTATGTTCTTGACAGAAAGCTCAGCCTTGTTCTTCAGTATAACACCCACGTTTCCCACATAACGATAATCATTACCCACAGCATCGCGGTACTCAAGAGTAATAGGAAGATTATAGACATCAGGCTCCAGATTATCACTGGCCGTGAAATAAGCAGTGATCAAAGCTTCTTTATCAGCACCAAGCTCCTCGATAAACTGCGTGTTGGAACCTGAAGTTATAAAGTTGTCAGATCCGGAAATAACCTTAAGGTTGCGGGCAGTGCCAGTACCTATGTTCTTGATAAGAAGATGAACTGCGAAAGGCATCTTGGGTTCCACAGATATGGAGTCAGAACCATTAGTCAGAAGGATAACATCAGGAACACCTTCAACCTTCACATTAACTGTCTGAAGCTGCTTAGAAGAACCCTTCTTGATCTCAAAGATAAGAGGATAAGTACCAGATTCAGCATTATTGTCAATAAGCAGGTAATAGGTATTCTCACGTGTACATTGAGCGCAAAGATCAAAACCAAGAAACCAATTCTTCTCCTGAGTCTTAAGCTGAAAAGGATAAACAATCTTAGGGATAATCTTAACATCATGAGCATCAAGCTCATCCTGATTCTTTATATTAACCTTTATAGTAACATCCTTACCAGGCTCAACAGGTTCTGGATAGACCTGAACAGTAGAGAAATCAATAAAAGCAGATTCAGAACGGATATCTGCTGCAGAAGCAAAGACAGACATAGACAACAATAGCGAAGAAAGAACTACAGATAGGAATAACAGTTTCAGCCCCTTTTTCATAAAAATATCACATAAGAAATCCAGGCATTTTATTATATAAATGTTTTGAAACATCCGAGCAGAGGTTAAAGACAAAAGGCAAGACAACCAAGAGAAAAACAAGAAACACCATCTTGAAAAAACAAATAAAAAATTTATTAAATTCTTTTGAAAACATATTTTTTCCAATAAATGCAAAAAAATATACCGAAAAGCTTTTCAATACTCTTGAGCATATAAGCATCATGACTCGCTGAGTCCAAAAAGAGACTGAAAAATGAAAGAACAAAAAACAACACAAGGTGGAACAAATGAGAACAGACATATACATAACGACAAGGCGAGCTACAACCGAAGAAGAAGCAAAACAACATGCATTAAAAGCAGAAGAAGTTGAACAAAAAGCACTTGAAGGTAAAGTACTTTGGGGCTACGATACAAAAGCAGGAACAATAAAAAGAGTAGACCCGCTGTTCGCGATGGACGCAACCAATATCGGCATTGACTCACTATTAAGAGAGGATGTAAAGAACAAGCTGGAAAACAGAATAATAACGTATGAAGAAAAAACAAGAGAAGACTACAAACCAGAACCTGCAACAACGACAAGAACTGCGAACAGGATCGCAATATAATCTTTTTCTTTAAGATAAAAACAGAGAATAACAGAAGATAGAAGAAAAACAAGAGATCAGAGGAAGATATGACAGAGGTCTGAAGATGAAAGAAGAAATACGGAAAAAAGACATAGAAAAAAGAGAATATGGAGAAGATATAATGATCTTCGATCTACGAGCAGACAATAAAGGAATGATCATAGTAAATCAGAAAACAGAAGTATCAGAACTAGTAGGGGTGAGGTTCTGATGCTCAAAGAAGCAATAATAGGATACACAATAATCAAAGCAATAATAATAGGAGCGATGCTGGTAAAGATACTGCTATGAGAAAAACCAAAAGAGGAAAAAACCAAAGAGAAACAAAGAAGAACAACCAGAGGGCAGAGCATACAGAAGACGCAATCAGTCAAAAGTTATCATCTGACCATTACGCATGATATGAACATCCTCTCCGACCTTATAACCCATCTCAGTGCAAAGCTCAGCCAAAGCAGTGGCCTTATTCATATCGCCATGAGCAGGAATTATATGCTGAGGCTCAACCATATTGATAAGATCACGCAGATCCTCACGAGCAGCATGACCAGAAACGTGAATATCCTTAAAGATACGACAACCATAAGACTTAAGAGTAGATTCCAACATCTCGCGATTAGCACGATTTAAAGGAGTTGGAATAACAGTACAGGAAAATATAATCTCATCATCACGACCCAGACGGAAATCAAACTCATTATTAGCTATACGTGAAAGGACAGATTTCTCCTCTCCCTGATGACCGGTACAGACAACAAGATACTTAGAGGGATCACGAGCAACCTGCTTAAGCTTCTTTGCTATCTTCTTCTTATACTTGATAAGCTCAACATCCTGAGTGAAATTTATGATACCAATCTTCTCACCAGCAGCAACATACTTACTAAGACTACGGCCAAGAAAAACAATCTTACGATGAAGCTTCTTACCAAACTCAATAATAGACTGAAGGCGCGCCAGGTGAGAAGAAAAGGTAGTAACAATAATACCCTTACCTTCAGATTCAGTACCAAGCATCACATCACGAAGCATCTCCTTAGCAACCTGTTCTGAAGGAGTCTTCTGAGACTGCTGAGCACGAGTACCATCAACAACAAGACAGACAACATCCTCATCCTTAAGACGCTTAAGACGATCATAATTAGGCTTCTTACCAAGAACAGGACGATTATCAAACTTAAAATCATTACAATAAAGAACCTTACCATAAGGAGTATGGACCAAAACCATAACAGTCTGAGGAGTGGAATGAGTTATATTTATGAACTCAACCATAATATTATCTGAAAGCTTGATCTTGCTGTTAGGATTAAGGACCTTAAGCTCGTTAGAAAGAGAAATCTTCTCATCGCGACAGATAGTACGGATGATCTCAGCAGTATAAGGAGTACAGATGATCGGCGCATCAAAACGCTTAGCCAAGAAAGGAATAGCACCAACATGATCAAGATGCGCATGCGTAGGAACAATAGCAACCACCTTACGAACCCAATCCTTAATAGGCTTAATATCAGGAATAGCACCTATCTTCTGAAGCTTAGAAGCAGTAATCTCCAACTCAAAATCATCATTCTTAGTGTATTTAATGTAAGGATCAAGATAAAGACCCATATCAATGATGACTACCTCATCATCAACCTTAATAGCGGTCATGTTCTTACCGACTTCATTAAAGCCGCCAACAGTACATATATCGATAGGCATAAAAAAAGAATACTAGGAGGAGTATATAAAGTTTTGTCAAGACTGGAAAGTAAAGCAAAAAAAGCCTCCGGGGGGAGTTGCACCCCCGACCTGCTGCTCACCCGCAAACAGCAAACCCCACAACCAAGGGACTGCAAGGGAATTACGAGGCAGCCGCAATAGCTACTATGCTACGGAGGCAGAGAAACAAGCCCTAAAGATTCGCAAGAATCTCCTCCTTAGTCCGAAACTTTTTCTGACACTCAGAACAGACAATATGCTTCTTGCCCTTAGCATCCTTAATATACGTGCCAAAAGGCTTCTTCAAAAAATTTTCCTGAATCTTAGACTTGCAGATCTCACATTTCATGAACAAAGACAATAAAAGGTGATATATAAAACTAATGGAGGCCAAAAACAACAAAATTATTAAAAAACCAGCAGATTACAGATAAAGAATGGCAAGAATAGCAATAGTCAAGAAAAGCGAATGCAACCCAGTAGGGTGCGGAAACTTCTTATGTGCAAAACTCTGTCCGATAAACAGGAAAGGAGAAGAATGCATAAAAGAAGACCCAACACACCACAAAGCATGGATAGATGAAGAATTATGCATAGGTTGC
>JALWQS010000061.1 GCA_027083015.1 Candidatus Woesearchaeota archaeon | reverse complement strand
GTATTATCATAATTGCCTGGCGGGTAGAGTGTCAGTTTTCCATCTTCTGTATCTACATAGAGCACGTCTCCTTTTTTCAGCCCTTGTTTTCCTAACCAGCCTTTTGGTAGGCTTATTACGTAAGAGCTTTTTCCGAATTCTATTATCTTTCTATACTCCATATTGACCCCCACGATATCTTAAGATCAAGTATGCGGATTTATCATTATTATCATGTGATTCTTCTGGATTGTTCGCATGAAATGATATTTACACCACATAGTTGTTTTTCGTTCCTTTCCTTGAAAAAACACCTTTTTATAGGTTTTTCACAATTATTTTTCCTTTTTGAGCCAGTAGGTTGGTATTTTAGTGTTTATTTCTTCAGCATACCCTTATGATTACGTATTTCAGTTTTAGAGGATTATAATCAATCACAAATAACAAAATCTCGCCCTAAAAGACGGAGTATTAAACTCCTTGCAAATCTCTAACGAGATTTTCAATAAACATATACCCCATATAACTATAACCTTAGAGTATATATAAGGCTTTCTTTATAAATTATAAAAATTCCGTGATATTTACGGATTTGGACATAGTGCGATCAATCAAACTTCACTTGATGGTTCTAAACATAATTTTAAGCTGAAGTGCGCCAATAATTTTACCCACTAAATAGTAGTTAAAAAAAGAAAGATTTTTAAATGATCACTTATTCATTCAAATTATTTGATGGCAAAATGATAGATAGTTACAGAATAATTACAAAGAAAGGTTTAGAAAAACAGTATCTTATTGATGGAAAAGAAGTTATTTCTAGTGTTGAAGAACCAGTTTCAAGCATAGAACCAAGCATAGTTGAAGTACTGAGAAGACAAACCATAAATAAACCGGTTCTGGTAGGCTATGATAATACTATCACTCTTTTATCAGGAATAAATGATCGCTTCCCGAATGTTTCAATGACTCATTTTTTCTTGGCAGATACGCTTTCAGGCAATAAGGACGTAAGAAAAGCAAGATCATTAGCGGATCTGGGATGCGGAGCAGGATTTTCTGGAAATTATGCAGCAAAAAATTTTGAAGGGCTTCAGGAAGGAAGAATTATTTTTGGAGATCTATTTCCTGAATCGATCACCGCTGCTCTAAATGCTTATCTGATAAATAACGAACTGGATCCAAGACAGCTAGAGATAAGGCAGGATGAAAAAAGTATTTCTGTCAGAGGTAATGAGGATCAGACTATTGAATTTAGGGTTGGTGATGTCATGAGAACAATGTATGGTGAAACTGTTGAGGTTGCAGTTGCAAGCCCGATCTACATCCCTGAAATATGCGAGGTCTTCCCTCAGGCTTTTGAATTGTTTGGAAGGGTATCTAAATCCATCGGTGCTGATTTTTATGTTGCTCATTCCTCATTAGCAGATAAGGTTGTGGAAGAGGCAGCTCTACAAACAGGAGCAAGACTGATCGATATCCGTTCAGGATCATTTCAATTGGATCTGTCTGTTACTGATTGGAGAAGGAATCAACTTGATGAAGAAAGTATTGAAAGACTTCTTACAAAAGGGTTAGTCATCGAAGGTTCTGGCAAGAATATCCAGTATAGACATGAATTACGAGTTTCAAAGATGAGCTACAGATGATAAGAATCCGCGCTAGTATCATCATCTAAGTTTCACAGCAACCATATTAAGATAACCTGACCGATACTGACCTTCTTAATTGATACCCATACAAGATTGACAAGCATAGAAAATTAATGCCCACATAGGATTGACAAACATAGAAATTGCCGGTCATACAGGAATCAAAAATTTTATAATATTCTCTTGAACCTTCAATCTTATGAGATTATTTGAAACTGTCAGGGATCATGCAGAGAAGACTTTCTCGTCAGCTAAAGGAAGTCATGACTGGGAACACACGCTTAGGGTGTATAACTTAGCTCTTCACATAGGTGAAAAAGAAGGTGCTGACCTGGAGATCCTTAAGCTCGCAGCCATCCTGCATGATATCGGAAGGGAACACCAGGACCAAAGCGGCGGCAAGATAGACCATGCAGAAAAAGGCGCAGAGTTAGCTGAAGAACTGTTGAAAAGTTACGGGCTTGAAGAGGAAAAGATCCGCAAAGTTACTCATTGTATAGAAACACACAGGTTCAGAGGAAGTAAAGCTCCAATTTCAAAAGAAGCTAAGATACTTTTTGATGCAGATAAGCTGGATTCTATCGGAGCTGTAGGTATAGGCAGAGCATTCTTGTTTTCCGGAGAGATAGGCGCTAAGCTGCACGACAAGGATGTTGATATAGAAAATACCTCCTCTTATTCTCGGGATGATACTGCTTATAGGGAATATCTTATCAAGCTAAGAAAAGTTAAGGACAGGTTATTGACAGAAGAAGGCCGACGCATAGCTGAAGAAAGGCATAAGTTCATGGCAGTTTTCTTTGACCGGCTAAACAAAGAGGTTGATGGTCTCCTGTAAGTTCTTATACAACCCCACCATATCATATACTACTCAAGTTCGACAATTACAGGTTCGCCAAGCATCTGGAAAGCGTTTCTTACTTCATCTGAAGTCATGTTCTCCACCAGGGAAGCGCGTTCCTGTGTAGACATATTCAACCCCACTACATATTCGTTAAAGTTGTTCAGGCTTTCATCCCAATAATTATCTGATGACATGAGAATTTCAGCTTTTATGATCTTTAAAGAACCAAGTTCTTCTATCCCTTTTCGCTTTGCTTTATCAATATCTGCAAGTATTATCCTCTCTACCTCTTCAGCATTACCCCGACTAGTCTGTACCAGGACGGTAAATTCCGCGTTTTTTGGATAAAGCTGAAAATCTGCCGACGGTGAATAAGACAACCCTTTCTCCCGCAGTTCAAACTGAAGTTTGTTAATCAACAGGTACTCTGCTATCTTCAATTTGAATAGTTCAGCATCATCCTTATTGTCTTCTCTCGGTATGACATAACCTACAAACACCATAGGTGCAGTCACGTTCTTATGAATCACTCTCTTATAAGGTTCTTGTCTTTTCTCAAAGGCAGTCAGAGGATCCATTAAGGACCTTTCAGAAATCTTTTGTTCAGGATCAGCTTTTCCTCTTGAGAAGTTTTTAGTGAGCACTTTCAGATTATTGAGCAATGTTTCTGTATCAAAGTTTCCAACAACACTGACCACCATATTTCTCGTGACAAAAGAGCTTTTTTTGTACTCCTTAAGTTTTTCATCACGGATCTTAGCCAGAGCTGAATAATCGGTAGGCACCCCTAAGATATTATCTGGATAAAGGGCTTTCATGATATCTTCTAAGAACAGGCTAATCGGAGCTTTTGGAACCTGGGAATAAGCAGAATAAAGATTTTTTATCTTTGTTATGTTCTCGTCAGGAAGAGGTTTTTGAAAGACACTAAAAACCTGATATAATCTCTTACCAAAATCTTTGCTCTTTGTTTCAAAGCCTATACCCGTAAGGTAAGGGTCTTCATATGCTTCCACATCCTTAAGATCTTCTAGCAGAATATCCATCATCATGCTGTTCAGTCCAGGCATAATCTTATCATCTATGATCTGAGAATCGGGTGTTGATCGCAATCCTATGACAACGCCTACAGAATCTTTATCATGAGCCTCTTTGGCGAGAATTGTCAGGCCGTTATTGAGAGTATAGATGTTTAACCCGTCGCTTTTTTGTTCCATCCTTGTCTTAGAGCATCCTGCTAAGGACAAGAGAAGCATGATAGCTAATACCAATCCTATGCAGATCATTGTACTCCTTTTCTTATTCTTCATCATCAACCTCTGTTATGAATAGTATCTTATGATTAAGATAAGTTGAAGCAAAGTGCTTTATGTCGTCTTCACTGATATTATCGATAATTTCTTTAGTGTTCCAGACATGATCCAGCGAGTTCTGGTCCGAAACCTTATACTTCACGACATCCATAATAAGCTTTTTCGCTTCGTCTGAGATATACTCAGGATTCTCCTCTCTAAAAAGATCCTGTTTTTTGGTCTCCAGATCTTCTATGCCAGAATCTGTTATAATGCCTAATGCGATCCTTAAGTTTTCTAAGAGCTCATCCTCATCGCTCTTGTTTATGATAAAGACAAGGTTTAATGTATTATCCTGTTCGAGGTCATTAAGTTTTAGGTCTTTTTCAAAAGCGGTCATCTTGTTTAGAAGCTCTTTGGATATTAGTTCTAGCTCTAAGCGTTCCTTGACTGTCAGAGAGGGTATTGGAAAACCGACTCTGACTATCTCTTTGATGGATCTTTCTTCAGATGTGGTGTTTGGCTCGGAAATATTCAGGGATTCGCGTTTTACAACATCCTCTGTCAAAGGTTTGATGTCAGGTACTGACTGGGCGTTATTTCCGACCAGTTTACCGAAACCTTTTCTTATCATATCCAAAGCCTTGTCTTCCGGAAGGTCGCCGAGGACAGCGATCGTGATCCGGTCAGGAGTATAGTACTTATCATAATACTTTTTTAGGTCGCTTACATTAAGCTTCAAGAAGATGTTAGGATCCCCTATCGTCGGGTAAGAATAAGGATGATCTCCATATACAAGCTTATCATACCTTACAGCCGAAGGGTAGAACCTGTTATCAAGGTCGGTCAGGTATTCCTGATATATGACCTGTTTTTCTGTCTCAAAATCATCTTTTGAAAAGTAAGGATCGGTGATTATATTCACGAATTCCTGAAATGCGGGATCAAAGTTTTCAGGAATGGTCGTAAAATAATAAATAACATAATCTTTCGTGGTAAATGCATTGATTTCAGGTACGCCCATAGAGTTGAAGTATTCTGAAAAGAACATGTCATGGTCATGTTGAGTTCTCTTGAAAGACATGTGCTCCAAAGAATGCGCTAAACCTCTCGATTGGTTATCCTCATATTTCGAACCTGCCCTTACCAGCGCATAGAAGGAGACTGCTGTTGAGTGGTTGTTTGATAAGATCACGGCAGTAAGCCCATTGTTTAGCTTATGAAACCTTGGTAAAGGTTCTGGCTGAACTGGGTAGTAAGTGTTGTAGATATATTGTTGTTGCTCACAACCGGCTAACAGGGCAAGAAAAAGGATTATTCCCAGATAAACTTTCCACCTCATCTTATGGATCATATGAGAAGACTATTATTTATATGTTTGTGTTGAATGATGTAATGCTCTCAAGAAATAGGAATAAAAAATAAAAATTTATAGCTTATTTTTTGATCTTTCCTACGTGGACAAGATGGAACAACTCGCCTTTGTGCTTAACGACAGCAAAACCTTTTTTCTTAGCGAACTGTGCACCTGCTGTGAAGGAAGTCGTTATTGATTTATCCAAATGCGGAATACCATATTCGATCATTGTAAACAAATAGTTTAGTATTTCCATGTCTTATCACCTTTTTGTTTTTTTGAAAATATTTTATAGAATTTAAGAGCTACCTCATATTTAAAGTTTTGTATTTCGGAGTGGAAGAAAAAGTTATTTAAGTCGGGAGAAGTCTTGATAAGATTGATCATAAGATTTTGAGAAAACACTATGACAAACAGCTCAGCAAGATCCGAACAGTTCTTCACTGCTTTAGGAGTGAAGCGTCTTAAGGATAACTCTAAGACACGTTCTTTAGAGACCGATCTATCTCTCGTAGAGACTTTTATCACTAAACAGGACAAGATTTTGGATCTGGGTTGCGGTTACGGACGTCTGACTCTTCCTCTGGCGAAGAATGATTATGACATCACAGGCCTGGATAATTGCCGTCCATTACTCATCCAAGCGAAAAAAGATGCTTTAGGATCCAAAGCTGATGTTGCTTACATATTAGGAGATTTATTAAAGCTGCCTTTTAAATCCAAAAGTTTTGACAAGATCATCTGCATGTGGAACACATTCCACCATCTGCTCACGAAAGAGGATCAGAAAAAGGCTTTAGCTGAGATGTTTCGTGTATTAAATGATAAAGGGGTTGTCTTGATTGAGGTGGATGATGGTGATGAGCCTCCTGGAAAGGAGTTTCTTAAGAAAGGTTATGGTCCGGATAAAAGACTGGTTGATTATGATGCAGAAGGCAACACTCTAACAGCTTACCTATACAACAAGAAACTTTTGACAGCTTTAGGAAAGACTTCCCGGTTCCACGAGAACGCAGTCTATCCTATGAAGATCAATGGTCGCGACGAACTTTTGTGGGTGCTGGAGAAATGACTTTTGCTCTGGATATTCCACTTACCTTATTATGCTCTTATACAACCTGCTTTTTCTCATCAGGTTCTTATGCGTATCTATATCATGAATCCTTGTTATGCCCTTCTTTCTTTCAAGAACAACTACCTTATCAGACTTTTTTAGTAAAGCAGAATCATTAGTTATGAATAGTATGGTGATTTTTTTCTTCTTAAGATGATCGATAGCTTTCAAAAGGTCGCTTATTGATCTCTTGTCCATACCTGCTGTCACATCATCTAAGAGCAATATAGATGGTCTTCTTAATATTGCTCTGGCCAGAGCGAGTTTCTTAATGTGGCCTTCTGTCAAGAGATTACTTTCAGCATTAACCTTGGTAAAGAGCTTTTGTGGAAAGTTTGAGACGAAACTCAACAGGTTAGTGGCTTTTTGCAGTGCTTTCACTGATTTTAGATTATCC
>JALWQS010000060.1 GCA_027083015.1 Candidatus Woesearchaeota archaeon | reverse complement strand
CTTATCTATGGCTAGCCATAGAACATAAGTTCAATATAATGGTAGTAGGAGAGACAGCATCAGGAAAAACAACCTTCCTAAACTGCATAGTATCATTCATACCGCCAGAAGCAAGGATCTGCTCGATAGAAGATACGAGAGAACTCAACCTGGAACACATAAACTGGTTGCCATCAGTCACAAGATCAGGTTTTGGAATGCCTAACATCTTAGGGCAACAGTTCGGAGAGATAGACCTTTTCGATCTCCTGAGAGAAAGCTTTAGGCAGAACCCTGATTATGTCATAGTAGGAGAGATAAGAGGAAAAGAAGCCTATGTGCTCTTCCAGGGAATGGCATCAGGACACCCAAGCTTTTCTACATTCCACGCTGCAGGAGTGCCGACACTCGTCAAAAGACTGGAAACACCACCTATCAGCCTATCAGCATCATTGGTAGAATCATTAGACGTAGTATGCTGCGCAATACACGTAAAAGACCAGACCAGAAACTATAGACGCTTAAGAGAAGTTGATGAGATACTGTCCGTAGATACGACGGGCTTAGGAAAAGCGAACTATAACGCAGTCTTTGAGTGGGACCCGGTGAAAGACACGCACAAGATGAACAAAGCGACACTCTTCGATAAGATATCCAAAAGGACTGGGATGAGCTATGACCAGATAATGGCTGAAATGAAACTAAGGACAAAGCTCCTGAATTACCTTGCAGAACATGACGTCGTTAAGTTCAAAGATTTTTCCAAAGTCATAAACGACTATTACAAGAACCCGGAAGGAGTGCTAAAAAAATTCGGCATAAAAAAATGATCCGATCAAGATCTTACTGCAGTAAGCAGATAAAGTCTTAATAATCATGAAACACGACCTAAAATGAACAATGACCAGATCGAAGAAAAACTCATAGAACTAGATGAGAGCATGAGAGAGATAGAAGGCCTGGCAGACCTATATGAAAACCTGGTAGGAGAAAGTGCAAAAGACCGACGAGACCTGGACATAAGACAAGAAGAAGCAAGATTCGCAAGGGACCGGCTGTTAAGACTCTCATTACACATAAAGAATCTTCTGGATGTCATAGAGTCAGAAGAATCATAAGATAAGAGATGTAGCAAAGAAGAAGAGATGAAGCAAAGAAAATAATCCTTATACCCGATTCATGGTAATCAAAAGATGAAAGACGCACAAGTACTAGCCAATAAGACCTTGGATCTGATAGCAGAAGTAGAGAGATACTTATTCTACAAGAAAGACCTCAAAAGAAGGCTGAAAGAACTCTTCAATGACTACCAAAAAGGAAAATACGATTATTTCACGTACGAAAAAAAAGTAAAGAAACTGCTGAAAGGGAAAACCGAAGAAGAGATGATGCAGTACTACAATACCTACCTGCAAAGCCTTCTCAAACGCATAGAGACCTATAACTCACAGATATTCTATGAAGCCTATCAGGACAAAAGATACCAGCACATAACAGTGAAGAAAAAAACAGAGACGCCTGAAAAGTTTGAAGCACCAGCACCACCAAAAGAAGTCGCAGAAGCGGCAAGAACCAGAAGCAAAGAAACAGAAAAACCTAAGATTCCAGCAAAACAAGAAGCC
>JALWQS010000059.1 GCA_027083015.1 Candidatus Woesearchaeota archaeon | reverse complement strand
CTAAGGATCTGATAAAGCAAGTTGCAGCTCAGCTCAAAGAGTGAGGTGTTCTCTATGGCTTTTGATAAGAGAAAACGTGGAGGAAAATCTGATGAGGGTTCTAAGGGCTCTGTTAATTTTTCAGATGCTTTTCCTGCACGCGTAGAGGAAGTTATTGAGCGTACTGGAACCAGAGGCGAAGCGATCCAGGTTCGTTGTAAGGTTCTTGCTGGTCGGGATCAGAACAAGATTCTTAGACGTAATGTTAAAGGTCCTGTCAGAGTTGGCGATATCTTGATGTTGCGTGAGACCGAGATTGAAGCTCGTGCCTTGAATAAGGGCAGGCGTCGTTAGGTGGAGAAAATGGTAAGTTGCAGTTTTTGCGGAAAAGAGATCGTTCCTGGTACTGGTAAATTGTATATCAAGAAAGACGGCAAGGTTCTCCATTTTTGTTCTACCAAATGTGAGAAAAACATGTTGAAGCTCGGCCGAAAACCTCGTGAGCACAAGTGGACTAAAGAGTCCCGGAAGGCCAGGAGCAAAGAGTGATCAGACAATCAATATGGGAATGATCAATATTTTTTATCTTTGATCTGGTTGTTTGTTCATCTTTTTTGTATTATTTTTTGTGTTGCCGGTGTAATGTTATTTTGTTGTATTGTTTTGTTGTTAGGTATTTCACGATTGATAAAATAAGGTGATATGATGATTGAAAAGACTTTTGTCGCTATCAAGCCGGACGGTGTCCAACGGGCTATTGTGGGAGAGATCATCTCTCGTTTTGAGAAGGTCGGTCTGAAGATAGCTGCTTTGAAGATGGTCTGGGTTGATAAGGAATTTGCTCGTAAGCACTATGCTGAACATGTTGATAAGTCCTTTTACCCAGGTCTTGAAGCTATGATTACCATGGGTCCGGTGGTCGCTATGGTTCTTGAGGGTGTTGAAGCTATCGCGCTTGTCAGGAAACTTGTAGGTCCTACTGAACCTAAGGCTGCACCTCCGGGAACTATCCGCGGCGATTTCGCTCATGTCAGTTATGGTCATGCTGATGAGCTTGGTATCGGAGTCAAGAATGTCATTCATGCTTCAGCTAATCCTGAAGATGCTAAGAAGGAGATTGCTCTTTGGTTCTCTGATGAAGAGATACATGATTATGATACCGTACATGATAAGCATGTAAGGAAATGATGATTTGTATGTGATAAGAACTACAAGATATATGGAAAAGATATATGAAAATTTATGAGAGGATTTAGGTGATATATTATGGCTAAGATGGTTGAAAGAGTTATGGAAGCGATGAAGAAACCTGAAAATATCAGGAATATCGCTATTTGCGCACACATTGATCACGGAAAGACTACTTTCTCTGATAACTTACTGGCTGGTGCTGGTATGATGTCTGAAGAGCTTGCTGGTAAGGCAAGGGTGACTGATTTCCATGAGGATGAGCAGGAGCGCGGAATAACTATCGATAGTGCGGCTGTTTCTATGGTGCATGAGTTTAAGGATAAGGAATACTTGGTTAATCTTATTGATACGCCTGGTCATGTTGATTTTGGTGGTGACGTTACTCGTGCTATGAGAGCTGTTGATGGCGCTATTGTTCTGGTATGTGCTAGTGAAGGTGTGATGCCTCAGACAGAGACAGTTCTTAGGCAGGCTTTGAAAGAACGTGTTAAGCCTATCCTGTTTATCAACAAGGTTGATCGTCTGATAAAGGAACTGCAGCTCACTCCTGAAGCTATGCAGGAGAGGTTTATCAAGATAATAAATCATGTGAATAAGCTTATCAAGTCCATCGCTGAGAAGGAGTATGGTGATAAGTGGCAGGTTAATGTGCAGGACGGTTCTGTTTGTTTCGGTTCAGCATTCCATAATTGGGGCTTGTCGATTCCTTACATGCAGGAGAATAATGTTTCTTTTAAGGATATCATAGACGCTTATGAGAATGATACCTGGAAGGAATTAAGGAAGAAAGCTCCTATCCATCAGGTCACTCTGGACGCTGTTGTAAAGCATCTTCCTGATCCTAAGACTGCTTCTGCTTATAGGATCCCTAAGATCTGGCATGGCGATCTTGAGTCTGAAGACGGAAAGGCTTTGCTTAACTGCGATCCTAATGGGCCTGTCTTTTTTGTTATCGTGAAGACGATCGTGGATCCGCAGGCAGGCGAGATATCTACTGGCCGTCTTTTCTCAGGAACTATGCATAAGGGCATGAAAGCGTTCCTTAATCTTGCTCAGCAAGAGGCTCGTATTCAGCAGATCTTTGTGATGAACGGTGCTAAGAGGGAGATCGTCGATAACATCCCTAGCGGTAATATCGTCGCTATTGGTGGCCTTAAATCGGGTCCTGGTGAGACTATTACTGAAGAGCCGAAGGAACCTTTTGAAAAGATATCTCATATCTTCGAACCTGTCGTCACTAAGGCTATTGAGGCTAAGAACCCTGCTGATCTTCCTAAACTTGTAGAGACCTTGAGGGTCATCTCTAAAGAGGATCCTTCTATCAAGATAGAGATCAATGAGGAGACTGGTGAGCATCTTATGCATGGTATGGGCGAGCTTCACCTTGAAGTCATAGAGAATCGTATCGTCAAGGATAAAGGGGTCCAGATCACAACTTCTCCTCCTATTGTCGTGTATAGGGAGACTGTCACTAAAGAATCTCCTGAAGAGGTTGAAGGTAAATCGCCTAATAAGCATAACAAGCTTTACTTTAAGGTTGAACCTTTGGAACCTGCTGTTGCTGAAGCTATCAAGAAGAAAGAGATTCCTGAAGGCAGGGTTAAGAAGAAGGATCAGGCTTTGGTCGATAAGTTTGTTGAGCTTGGTTATGATGCTAAGGTAGCTGCTAAGATCAAGGACGTCTTTGACGGCAACATCTTTATTGATGAGACGCGTGGTGTCGTTCAGATAAATGAGATTATGGAGTTGCTGCTTGATATGTTTGAGGATGTTATGAATGCTGGTCCTCTGGCTCGTGAACCTTGTATTAATGTCAAGGTCAGGCTTATCGATTGTAAGCTTCACGAGGATGCTATCCATCGTGGTCCTGCTCAGATGTACCCTGCTATCAGGGAAGGTATCCGTGGTGCTATGATGATCGCTAATCCTGTGCTTTACGAGCCCATCCAGACCTTGAGGTTTGAAGCTCCTGAAGAGTATATGGGTGAGATCTCTAAGTTGATTAGTAATAAGCGCGGTCAGTTGTTGGATATGCAGCAGGAAGGTGAGACTGTTGTCGTTATAGGTAAGCTTCCTGTAGGTGAGATGTTTGGTCTTTCTAACGATCTCCGTTCTGCAACTGGCGGTCGTGGTCAATCATCTCTTGTGGACCAGAATTTTGAGCGTCTGCCTGGAGAACTTCAGGATAAGATCGTAAGGCAGATCAGGCAGAGGAAGGGTCTTAAGGTTGAGGACTAAGTCTTTTCCTGAGACTTTGAACACTACTAAGAAGTACTAAGAGTGTCTGCTGATAGTTTTTTCTTTCTTTTCTTTTTTCTCGTTTTCTCTTTTCTTCTTTCCTTTTTCTTTCTTCTTAGAAGTTTCTTATTGACTATTCTCTTTATCTTGATACTTTTTTTCTGTTGTCACTTTTTCTCTCATCGCTTCTCTCTGGTAATTGTCTGGATGGTCTTCCCTTAGGTATTTTGCGTATGTTCTGCAAAGTTCTGAGCCGACAAGCACGTCCATTCCGGGATGGGCATAACATTTTTTCAGGCTTTCTATGAGTTCTTTGTCAGGCTCCTTTGTTTCATCTAACATCTCATCTAATGTTTCTTTGTTCTTGTAAAAGGTCTCCATCTCTCATCACCTCTTAGTCCCTCAGTTGTTTCTTAACCTATTATTAAATCTTTCTTCTCTCTGTTTTTGCACTATACTAAAGCTTTTTATACAACCTGTTTTCTCGTCAATAAGTGCTGTTTTTGAAAGAGCAACATGATTAGTTTATACGTGAAAGGTTTACAAAAAGACAAAAAGATTTTGAAAGGTGGTATTATGACAGACAACAATAATTTGACTGATAAGAAGTTTGTTTATTTCTTCAGTAGTGAAGAGACTGAGGGTAACAAGGATATGAAACCTTTGCTTGGTGGCAAGGGTGCCAATCTTGCTGAGATGGCTTCTTTGGGTATTCCTGTTCCTCCGGGTTTCACGATATCTACAGAAGCGTGTGATATATTCAATAAGAACGGTAATCAGCTTCCTGATTCTATCAAAGCTGAGGTGAAGAAGAATATTGCTAAGCTTGAACAGGTCAGTGGTAAGACCTTTGGCGATCCTGAGAATCCTCTCTTAGTATCTGTTCGTTCTGGAGCAGCTATCTCTATGCCTGGAATGATGGATACGGTCCTTAATCTTGGCCTTAATGAGCGTGTCGTGGAGGGTATGGCTGCAAAGACTGCTAATCCTAGATTTGCCTGGGATGCTTACAGGCGTTTCTGCCAGATGTTCGGTGATGTTGTTCTTGGAGTCGCTCACCATTTTTTTGAGGAGGTTCTTGATGATGTTAAGAAGACTAAAGGTGTTGAGTATGATACTGAACTTGATGCTGAGGATCTTAAGTCTGTCGCTTCAAGGTTCAAGGTTTTGATCAAGGAAAAATCCGGTCAGGAGATCCCCGATAATGCTGTTGATCAGCTTTTCCTTGCTATCAATGCTGTGTTCAATAGTTGGAACAATCAGCGTGCTATTGATTATCGTCGTCTTAATAAGATCACTGGTCTTCTTGGTACTGCTGTGAATGTTCAGTCTATGGTCTTTGGTAATATGGGCGATACTTCAGGCACTGGTGTTTGTTTTACCCGTAACCCCAGCACTGGAGAGAATGTTTTTTATGGTGAGTACCTGATGAATGCTCAGGGTGAGGATGTTGTTGCTGGTATTCGTACTCCTCAGCCTATCGCTACTCTTAAGGATATTATGCCTGACTGTTATGATGAGCTTGTGGCTATCCGTAAGAAGCTTGAGCAGCATTATAAGGATATGCAGGATATGGAATTCACTATCCAGGATGGTAAGCTTTTCCTTCTTCAGACGAGAAACGGTAAGCGTACTGCTCATGCTGCTGTTAAGATAGCTATGGACATGCTTGATGAAGGTCTTATTGATGAGAAGACGGCTGTCTTAAGGGTTGATCCTGACGCTCTTGATCAGCTTCTTCATAAGCAGTTGGATCCTGTTGCTGTTGAGAAGAGCAAACCTGTTGCTAAGGGTCTTCCTGCCAGTCCTGGAGCTGCGGTTGGTAAGATTGTCTTCAGCGCTGATGATGCTGTTGAGAAGTCTGCTGAGGGTGATGATGTCATTCTCGTTAGGACTGAGACCAGTCCTGAGGATCTTATTGGTATGGACGCTGCTCAGGGAATCCTTACCAGTCGTGGTGGTATGACTTCTCATGCTGCTGTCGTCGCTCGTGGTATGGGTAAGTGTTGTGTTGCTGGCTGTTCTGACGCTGTTGTTGATGAAGGCTCAAAGACTTTGTCTCTTGGTTCTTTGAAGCTTTCTGAAGGTGATCATATCACTCTTGATGGCAGTTCTGGTCTTGTCTATGAGGGTAAGATCCCTGTTGTTGATCCTGATCTTGGAGGGGACTTTGGCAGGCTTATGGATCTTGCTGATAAGTTCCGGAAGTTGATGGTGAGGACCAACGCGGATAATGCTCATGATAGTGACGTGGCCATAAAGTTCGGTGCAGAGGGTATCGGCTTGTGCAGGACTGAGCATATGTTCTTTGAGGGTGACAGGATCAAGGCTATGCGTGAGATGATCCTTGCTAAGGATGTTGATTCACGAAGAGCTGCTCTTGATAAGATCCTTCCTTTCCAGCGTTCTGACTTTAAGTCTATCTTTTCTGTCATGAAAGAGCGTCCTGTGACGATCCGTCTTCTTGATCCTCCTCTGCATGAGTTCCTTCCTCATGAGGAGAAAGAGAAGGAGGTTATTGCTGAAGAGGTTGGTGTGACTGTTGAGGATCTTCAGCGTAAGATTGACTCTTTGGCTGAGGTCAATCCGATGCTTGGTCATCGTGGTTGCCGTCTTGGTATCACTTTTCCTGAGATCACTGAGATGCAGACTCGCGCTATCATTGAGGCTGCTCTTGAGGTCAAGAAGGAGTCTGGTATTGATCTTGTTCCTGAGATAATGATACCTCTCGTCGGTAATGTTAATGAGTTTAGGAATCAGGCAGAAGTTGTTCGTAATACAGCTTCTAAGGTTTTTGAGGAGACTGGCGATAAGGTCTCTTTTAAGATCGGCACGATGATTGAGGTTCCTCGTGGTGCTTTGACTGCTGATCAGATCGCTAAGGAAGCAGAGTTTTTCTCTTTTGGTACGAATGACCTGACCCAGATGACTCTTGGTTTCTCTCGTGATGATGTCGGGAAGTTTGTTCCTGAGTATGTCAAGAAGAATATCCTTGAGCAGGATCCTTTTCAGGTCTTGGATCAGACCGGTGTTGGTCAGTTGGTCAGGATGGCTGTTGAGAAGGGGCGTTCTGTCCGTCCTGATCTTAAGCTTGGTATCTGTGGTGAGCACGGTGGTGAACCTAGCAGTATTGAGTTTTGTCATAAGACAGGGCTGGATTATGTAAGTTGCAGTCCTTACCGGGTACCTATTGCTCGTCTCGCTGCAGCTCATGCGGCACTCAAGGAGAATTAAGCAGATTCTTTTTTTTCTTTTTTACATCTTTTTGTTGTTGTTTGATATTCTTCCAGCAGTATTT
>JALWQS010000058.1 GCA_027083015.1 Candidatus Woesearchaeota archaeon | reverse complement strand
ATATTATATAAAGAGTGTTGAGAATGACACACAAGATCCAAAGAAAAGATAATTCAGAGTAAAACCGATAAGAACAATCATACGGGGTGGAACTATAATGTCAAGAAATACTAAAAAAAATTATGCTGTCAAGAAAAAAACTTCAGTTTCAGGAAAAAATGATACTAAGAAAAAGAACGAAGCAAAAGCCAGACAAGAAGAAGAGATGATGAAAAACCTTCCTCCTGAAGTGCAAAAGAAACTGAAAGAGATCAAGACAAAACTAGATGAGTTCCAAAAAGCGATACTCAAAAAATTCGATCATTACATAATGGGCGTAGGGTTGCTGCCGCCATCCAAAGAAGGAGAAAAGACAGACAAGGACAAGATAAACGTCCTGGTCCTAGTGGATGATTCCGACTCAAAAAGGATGACCAAACAGGAACTGAAAGAAAAACTAGGCACGATCATGCAAAAGATGGCCGAAGATATAGACAAACGCCTGGTCATAAGAACAACAATCCTATCAGAAGTATGGCAAAGCTGTTACGACGGAAAACCAGAGATACTACAGACCTTCGCCATGTGCGCACCAGTATATGATACCGGAATGATGAGTGCGCTGAAGATAGGAGAGATCCACAAAGAGATGGTCATGAAGAAATTTGAGAAATACGTCGTGGCTTACGTGCTTTTCGGTTCATTGACAAGAGGACAAGCAACAGCCGAATCAGACATAGATGTTGCGATAATCGTAGATGATACCGATGTCAAAAAGATGACAAGAGCTGAACTGAAAGATAAGCTAAGAGCCATCATCGTAGGCATGGGCCTGGATGCAGGAGACATGACAGGCATCAGGAACAAGCTCAACATACAAGTCTATATCCTTACAGATTTCTGGGACTCGATAAAAGAAGCAAATCCTGTCATATTTACTGTGTTGAGAGACGGAGTGCCACTGTACGACCGTGGAATATTTATGCCATGGAAACAATTGCTAAGGATGGGAAAGATAAAACCATCAACAGAAGCGATAGACATGTTCATGGCATCAGGAGAACAGATGGTCTCAAGAGTAAAATCCGCATTATTAGGAGTGGTTGAAAGAGAGATGTACTGGAGCACACTGACACCGACACAAGCAGCGATCATGCTTTACGGAATAGCACCGCCAACACCAAAAGAGACCATAGATCTTGTAGAACAGATATTCGTCAAGAAAGAAGGATTGTTGGAACAAAAATACGTAGATACCTTAAGAGAGATAAGACAATACTACAAAGGCATAGAACACGGATCAGTGAAAGAGATAACAGGAAAAGAAGTTGATGAACTGCTGGACAAAGCAGACAAATACCTAAAAAGACTGAAACGGCTGTTTACACAGATAGAAAGGATGAAAGAAGAAGAAAGCATACTTCACGTATATGATACAGTAATAACCATAATAAGAGATGTCCTGAAACTGGAAGGGATAGAAAGAGCATCAGACAAAGAATGCGTAAAGCTGTTTGAGACAGAAATCATACATCAGGGAAAAGTGCCTGAAAAATTCCTGCGAATGATAAACAATATAGTGAAAGCAAAAGCAGATTATGAAGCAAGAAAACTGACTAAAGTGGACATAAACAACATGAAGAAAGAAAGTCGAGAAGTCATAAAGTTCCTGGTAGAATATGTCCAGAGAAAAAGAGGAAGAGAACTGGAAAGAGCAAAGATCAGGGTGAAACACGGAGACAAATACGGAGAAGTTCTTATGCTGGAAGATACAGCATTCATCATACATGACATAGACAATGAAGATAAAGAGATAACAAAAGCTCCGATACTCAAAGACGGAACATTGGGAAAGATAACAAAATCAAACATTGAAGAACTGGAAGAACACCTGGCAAAGTTTGAAATTCCGCCTAAAGTATTCATCAAAGAACCCATCTTTGAAAAGATGAAAGAGATCTTCGGAAAAGACATGGAAGTACTGGTAAATCTCTAAAACCTAGCAGTTAAAAAATCTTTTTTCAGCCTATTTTCTTACCTTAAAATCCACGAGCAAAGGGAGATGATCAGAGAACTCAGCCTTAAGGACCCTGAACTTCTTCACCTTGATATCCTTAGAGACTAAGATATAATCAAGCCTTCTGTTAGGATGCCAGACAGGATAGGTATAGATCTTGTCCTCCTCATCCAGAGGAACAGAGTCCTTGAGAGAAGTGGAGGCCATAAGTTCAGAAAGCTCTTCAAGGCCACGAAAGGTATTGAAGTCACCCATAAGGATTATCGGATTATGGATATTCTTCACAATGTTGATAATCTCTTTCAGCTGAGCATCACGAGCTTCCTGCTTAAGAGGAAGATGAGCAAGCAAGAGAGTGACCTTTTCCGGACAATAGATGCTGGCTTCTATCAAGACATCCTTGAAACCCTTAGAGAAATAATGGTGCTTGATATCCTTTAGAGGAAACTTAGATATCAAAGCATTAGACTGGTAACGCAAGAAAGGAGTCCTGCGCAATAACTGGCTAAAATCAAAAAATGAGTATTGAGGATGCTCTCCCCAAGAACGCATCTTAAGACGCTTTTTTATCCTCTTAACCTCATCAATGTGTTTATTCCTTAATGACCCTGCATCAACCTCAACCAAAGTAAGAATATCCGGATCTTTCTTCCTAAGAAAAGCGATAAGCTTATCATCAAGATTACGTTTAGTCTAAAATAATTCCAGAACTGAAGATACTCAAACCAACGACCTTTCATACCAATACAATATTCAATGTTGTAGACGATCAGCTTAACCATCAAAGACCTCTTTTAGATACGGCAGCCGGGATTTGAACCCGGGCAACTGCCTTGGGAGGGCAGTATCTTACCACTAGATCACTGCCGTATAATGATCATGGAAGATAATGCGATAGTATTAACTTAAAAATGTTGTGTAAAACCGGCTGAAGAAAACAAGAGAATAGTGCGTAAAGTTTTTAAATAAAAGAGTTCTGTATCTATCAAAGAGGTGCAGAAGATAAACATGAAGATAAAAAGGGGGACTTTTGTACTAATAGCATTGGCAGTTATAGTTCTAAGCATATCTATTGTTGAAGCAGCAGATGTCTCACACCCACTAAGCGAAGTCACACCAATAGATATAAGTCTGGATATGAACGGCCTGAATGTAACAAATGTTTCAAATGTGGGAGTCGGAACTACAGATCCAGCAGCTTCTTTAGACATCCAACAAGGAAGACTGATAGTTAATTCTTCAACAGTAGCACAAGCAGCTTATCCAGCAGCCATCTTCGGTCTTGGAGACGGAAGTTCTGTAATCGGAGTCATTGGAAAGTCTAATGTTGGAACAACAGATGCGGGTTATCTCGGAGGAAACGGGTATGGCGTCTATGGAGATGGTTCGACCTATGGAGTGAAAGGTTATTCAGTTGCAGGTTATGGAGGGTACTTTTTAAGTGCGGGAGACTATGGAGTCTTTGGTAAAGGAACAACTTATGGATTATATGCAAACTGTACATCAGCCAGTTGTGCTGGTGTTTATGCTCACGGTTTAAAACACGGAGTTGAAGCTTCCGGAGATACTTCAGGAGTTTATGCAACTGGGGGTACTCATGGTGTTTATGCTTCGGGAACTTATGGTGTTTATGGTTCTGGTACTTCTTATGGTGTTTATGGTTCTGGAATTACTGGTGTTAACGGTTCAGGAACTACAACGGGCATTTATGGTAATGGAACTACTTACGGCCTTTATGGTTATGGGTTGACAGGAGTCATAGGCTTATGGTCAGAAAACTCAAGTTACGTCTGGGCAGCTTTAGCCACTAATAACAGCGGCAACGAATATGGTGTAAAAGCTTCGGCTAATTCAGCATCAGCAATCAATGGTTACGGAGGGTACTTTGAATCAAAATCTTCACAGAATTATAATTATGGAGTTTATGGTTATGCAAGTAGTTCATCCAAGACTAGTTATGGAGTGTATGGTTCTGCTGATGATATAGGAGTTTATGGTACAGGAACTACAGGTGTTCAGGGCAGTGGTTCAACATCAGGAGTCTTTGGACAGGACAGTGATAATAGTGGTTATGGTTATTTAGGCTCTGGAGATTATGGTGTAAAAGGTTATGGAAATACCGCAGGTCTTTATGGTAAGGACATTGATAATACTGGTTATGGTTATGTAGGTTATGGTGATTATGGTCTTTTTGGTTCTGGAACTACTGGTGTTTATGGTTCTGGAACTACTTATGGTGTTTATGGTTATGGAGGTACTTGGGCAGGATATTTTAATGGAGCAGCTTATGTTACAGATTATCTCGAAGCTGATGGAGGAATACATGTAGGTGGAAGTTCAGATCCAGGAACAGACAACCTGATAGTTGATGGAAATGTAGCAGTAGGGACGACAAGTTTTGATGCTAATGGAAAAGCTCGTTTCTACAAAAGCGACGCGAATGGTATCTATGAAGCAATACTTGCAGGCCAGAATGGTTATCAAGGAGTATATGGAAGAACGACCAGGAGTTATGGTTATGGTGTTTATGGTTATGCTACAGGTACTACTGCTAGAGGTGTTTATGGTCAAGCTACAGGAACGGGCAGTTATGGTGTTTATGGTTCTGGTACGAGTTATGATTTTTACGCAGGCGGAACTGGTGTGGATTATGGACCTTTTACTGGAGGGCATGATGTTAAATTAGATATTGCTGTCGCTAAAACCATCCAGTCAGGTATGTTAGTCTCGGTCACAGGAGAGACACAAATAAGGTATGATAATTATGGCACTATTTCTTTATCTTCCACTTTACCGACAGTTACTCTTTCAAATAGGATTAATGATAAGAAGATCTTTGGAGTTTTTGTGAGCAAGCGAAACTTGCCTAAAGATTATTGGTATAATGCTTCTGAAGGAGAACAATTTGGTATCGTTAATGCTTTGGGTGATGGAAGAGCATGGGTCACCAATATAAATGGTGATATAGAAGCAGGGGATTATATAACTTCTTCCATAATCCCCGGCTATGGAATGAAACAGGATGATGATGTTTTGCACTCCTATACTTTAGGAAAAGCGACAGAAGCAGTTGATTGGAATAAGGTAAATAGAACAATAAGCTATGGTGGGAAAGAATACAAAGCGTATCTTATAGCTGTGGTTTATACGAGTGGTTAATATTTTTGAAGTGGGTTAATTAAAGAAAGAAAATATTTTTTCTATCTTTTAATTGTCTCTAACGCATCTAATATACTGCTTTTGTTCATTGGAGCGACCTCTGGTTCCAATATCAGCACTACTAAAATCAAGGATCCAAATGTCTCCCCCATTAGGGCTTGTTGATGAAGAATACTCGCCGCAAGGTCCCTTAAGAGCAGGATTGTCTAAATAACAACCATCTTCACCAGGACCTTGATTATCATCGCAACTCAGTTCACAAACCTGTTGGTTCCAATCACTAATCGTCGAGTCTTCGCCTATCTGACAAGCACCGTCTGGCATGGTATCAGGACAGCCTGTAACTAATGTTCTAAGCTCAGAAATTGTTGGTACTCTAAAGTTATCATGACCTGCAAGTTCTAAAGAACTGCAATAGACTTCGGCATCCGTTTCATTCATCAATGTGTCCTGAGCAGTCTGCTCCCAACAAATATTGTTGTCCATATCGCACCATTCACCAGTGCTTACAGCAGGATCTAAAGGAGCAAGGTCGCTAGCGTCAGGGACCCCGTCACCATCGTCGTCTAAGTCATCAGCATTAGGGACTCCGTCCTTATCGGTGTCAATAACGTGCGTTATGTCAGGGACAGTGCCTGAAACAAACAGTTCCTGCATCCTTGCTTCAAGGTTGTCCATACAGACAGCAGGATCAAGAGTTGTCTCGCCCTTATAGAGTGCTTCACGTATCGGAGTGGAATCTATGGTGCCATCAGTCTCAAGATCTGTCTGTACACCATTCAATAGGTCCTGCAATCCAGAATCAGAACTACCAACAGCGTTCTCAAAGATACAACTGACTGCTAAGAGGTATTCATTAGCTGCTGTATCTCCGCCGAAGATATCCATTGAGGTTCCATTGATAGGAGTGGCGTCCTGAGGGTATACTATGTCAAGACCTTCACGTAATTCAGTCTCAGACTGAGAGATAGCATCATTGATGTTAGTGCCGTTCTGGAAAAGGTATAAAGCCCTTTTGTAAGCAAGATGGGTGATCAGGTTAAGATGTGCCTGAGGGTTAGGGCCGTCTATGCGGTACAATGCCATGAGGGTCTGCTGAGCATCTGATAATTTACCCGCGACCTCTTTATAATAATACCCTGTTCCTGAAATGGAAACATTGCCTGTATAATCAGGAGGCAAAGAAGCCATAGTCATATCAAAATTTCCCAGATTATCGCTAGTGGTGGATGTGTAGACAGAACCAGTAGAGTTTCCATCATCATTCCTTAATTCAATCTTTATGTCAGATCCCTGGATAAAAGGGCCTTTTTGGACAGAACCTACCAGGTGGACCTCATTAGGAACATAGTGGTTGTTATTGTCTTTGCAACTGGCATATCCTGCAGTAACTCCTGCAGCAAGCAATAAAGGCAATGCTGTATTTCTGACAAATCTTGATCCGATAATCTTTGAAAAAAGGCTCATGTTAATCCCTCGAAATAGTTATTGTTCCTAGTAATGTCCTAGACTTATTTAAAATTTCGTCTTTAAAAATGTTTTATGTTTTATCAGCA
>JALWQS010000057.1 GCA_027083015.1 Candidatus Woesearchaeota archaeon | reverse complement strand
ACCCAAGCAGAAAACTTATTGGTTCTGATATTGTTGGGAGCAGTGATCGTGGCAGTGATAGTGAATATTTTGTATGGTTCTTATTCCAGAAAAAAAGTTCCTGATCTTAGATCAAAGAAAAGACTGATAGATGATCTCCTCATCGCCGAAGGTATGAAACCAAGAAGAAATTCCTCATTGAGTTCAGAAAGAAGAAACAGAAGAACAGGATCCACTAAAAACCTTAAGACTCATAGAAAGAAAATATAAACCTAACTTTATAGTCTCAGGCAGTTCATTACCAAAAAGCTTAAAAGAAAAACGATCATTGACTCTAACTCATAAGGAAAATGTCAAGGAAAAACACAATCCATAAAAAAGGTGAAACATCAGAAAAGATTGTGAAACACAAGAAGAACCTTCTTTTGAACACAAAGTTTCAGCTAATAGCGGTGTCAGTCCTATTCTTAGCAGGGCTTGCGTATTTCATGGGAAACCCTTCGATAACCGGTTATCAGTCTTATGAAACCTTAGTAGCCAATCTTGGAATAACAGTCTCCCAAAGCCAAGTCTATACCATGACAACACCTTCAGACTCAAACCTGATGATAACATCCATAAGGCTTTCAGGAAAAGTGATCGGTGATGGAGTAGCAGAAGTATATCTGGATAATGGATTAGGACAAAGGATACTTATCTATACTAACAAAGAAAAAACGCAGGATTCGCTTGGTTCAATAACTGGAATGGTAGTCAAGACACAAGATGAAAAAGCCATACCGGTGAATAACATAATCCTTCAGGAACAAGGATCAACAGAAGAAGCACCTTCTCCATTAAGCAAGAATGAAGCGATAAGAAACGGAAGATTCACAAATAGTTGTGTAGATTCCTGTTACCTAAAGATGGTCATAAATTCAAAAACTCATTATAAGCTATTATTCTTAGTGGATAAGGGTACAACACTTAGACTTGATAAATTATATTATACTTTAGAAAAATAAGTTGAAGTTGTTTTAAGTTCTTTTAACTACCTTAAAGTAATCACAAACCGAAAGATTTAAATAAGAGCTCTGGAAGTGATTTTTTATGGCCAAAGAGACTTATCGAGAGAGGATGAGACGCCTTGAAGAAGAGCTTCATAAAGCTTTTTCTGACAGAGATGCAAAAAGGTATTTTATCTTGTGCGATGAGTTGGGATATACGCCAACTGAAGATTATGAACAAGAACTTTATTCCAGAGGCCAACTTGAGCATGATGTGGATCAAGAATATGCTGAAGATCTAGAGTCTATCGTAGATCCTATAGAAGCCAGCATCCCTGAAAATGTGAGAAACTTCTTTGACTTTGCTGAAAGGATACCGCTTGATGATACTTCTGTGTCAGGTCTGAAGAAGAAACGGGATGCCCTTGTCTCTTGCTTTGGGAAGTTTGGCAAGGGGGGTTCTGATGATCTTTCACGCGTGGATATTAATGATGTCCGAGAGGGTTTTAACGTACATGTAAGATACAAAAGAATCCTTGAAAGCTATATGGAGAAATACTTTAAATAAATTATTAAAATACTATTTTCTATATTTGTTGATCTCTTCTATGAGATCGGGTATTGCGAAGGGTTTTGAAATCAGACCCTTAGCTCCGGCATCTAATAATTCTTCAAGATAGATATTTGGGTTCCCACTCATAAATATGACATGAGCATTAACATTATGATTAAGTATGTTGGCGAGCAGTTCTAAACCGTTCATGCGAGGCATATCAATATCAGTAAGGATGAGCTCATAAGGATCGCTTAAGTAAAGGTCCCAACCTTCCTTGCCATCATAAGCAGTAGAAACCTGATAACCCTCCACAGCCAAAGCCCTTGCACAAAGGTTTGCTATCGCTTTCGCATCATCAACAACAAGGATCCTTTGTGCCTGAGGTTCTGCTCTTTGAGCATAATCTCTTTCTGGCATGATCAATAGACTTCCGCTTTGATATCTTCTAGACATTTCTCTCACTTAGTGGCGCACTCTCATCATTTATATATTTTTTCTTTATTTTATAATGTGGCGTTTATATTGCTTTATACTTTCCAGAGAATCCGAAAGATTTAAATAATATTCGTTATTAATTAATAATCATTATTGATTGGATTTTAAGATGAGAAACACAAACCAAAAGTTCAAGATACTGGAATACCTAAAAAGCGTGAAGACGCATCCCACAGCACAAGAAGTATATGAAGAAGTAAAGAAAGAACTACCAATGATAACATTAGCAACAGTATACAGAAACCTAAACGCGATGGCAGAAAGAAAAGAGATTCTAAGGTTTGAAGCAGGAAAAGAATACAGGTACGATGCAGACACAGGAAAACACCAACACTTCATATGCAGGAATTGCGGGAAGATCTATGACCTATTCAATGAAAAACTAAGTACAGAAGCGATACAAAAAGCAACAGAAGAAGGGTTCAAAGCAGAATACGCAGACATACTCATATATGGGGTGTGTAAAGACTGTGTAGAAAAAGAAAGCGACCAGAACAAATAAGATAGCATATCAAACAAAATTCTGGATATTCAAAATCAACTATCAAGGAGGTGGGTGCAATGATAAACAAAGAAGCGCCTGAATTTACAGCAGAAGCGTTCCACAAGAACGAGATAAAAAAGATAAGTCTATCCGACTATAAAGGAAAATGGGTCGTGTTACTGTTCTACCCAGCAGACTTCACATTCGTCTGCCCGACAGAACTAGGAGAATTCGCAGACCACTACAAGCAACTGAAAGAACTGGGAGCAGAAGTGCTATCAATATCAACAGACACAGCATTCGTGCATAAAGCATGGCATGACACCAGCGACACGATAAGAAAGATCGAGTATCCTATGGTAGCAGATCCTTCAGGAAAGATATGCAGAGATTATGGAACATACATAGAAGATGAAGGAATCTCTTTAAGAGGAACATTCATCATAGACCCTGACGGAAAAGTAAAAAATATGGACATACACGACAACAGCATAGGAAGATCAGCCAAAGAAGTGATAAGAAAACTACAAGCAGCACAATTCGTCAGAGAACACAAAGGAGAAGTCTGCCCGGCATCATGGACACCAGGAGAAAAAACACTAAAACCAGGACTGGATCTCGTCGGAAAGATATGAACAGAAAACTAAAATCTTTTAATTTTTTCTATAACTTCTTTTCTTTAAAAACTTCTTATCAAAAATCTCATGAAAGATCTGTATTTTATTTAACCTCTTCTTTTTTCTATTATCTCTTCGGCGCACAGGTCAATCGCTTGTTCTGTGGTGTATTCTTGTTTTTTGTCTTTGTTTTTTAGTGTCCAGAAGTTTCTTGTCTCTTTCAGCAGTTTTCCTTTTCTTTTTATTGCGTATATGTCTGCTTTGGTCAGGATCTTTAGCATTTCTATCTCACTTATATCCAGGTGTCTTGCTAGTTCTTCTTTTGAATGTTTTACTTTTTTTCTTTGTTTGGTTATTGGTTTGTCTTCTTTATCACCGTAAATAACTATGTTTCCTATTGCGTCGTGGAAGAAAATCAGTTTGTATATCGTTTGGATCTGTCCTCGAGAATAATCTATTCTTTCCAGAATCTCTAAAGCTTTTTCTGCTGCTTTTTCGGGGTGTCCTGAATCAGGCCTTATTATTGCGTCTTCAGCTCCTCCTTGTTTCGTAATGTCATGCAGTATTGCAGCGATCCTTAGCATCCTTTGGTACCGGTCTTCAAGCTGTCGGAACTCTTCAGAACTATCAAAATACTCAAATAATTTAATTGTGTGTTTGTCAAGACGGAAATCATGGAATCCGTGCTGCCAACCAGTCTTATCAGACGTGAGCCGTTCCCATTCAGGGATGTAATCCGCAATCACTCCTTTTTTTGATAGTTCCCTGACTGTCTTTGCACTGGCTGTTTCAAGCAATTCTTTGAACTCTTCCAAAGTACCTTTCTTTACCGGGTTATAGACAAGCTTCCAAGTATTTCTCTCATAATCAATCTCATAAACAGGATATACTTTTTCCACTTTTTTGGGAATACCAAACTTGATCTTTCTTCTTAACCATTTAGGATTGATATATTTTCTGTAAGAAAAAGTGTCAGCGATCCTCTTGAGCTCATCAATAACAGATTGTTTTACTCCTTTGGTATAAAAGAGACCGCCAACAGTCCATAATCTGGCTACAAACTCATTATAATAACCTTTACTTCCTAAATTAGCAGCAATACCGGGTGCCACCCTGCGTTCTCTAGAACCGGTTCGCAACTGAAAACCACTTTTTCTAGCATAAACAGTATATGTGCCTGCATCAGATGGATAAGATTCATAAATATATCCTGAATCGAATATCACCCCTATAGATCCATCAATGCCATACCTTTTGGTCATTGCCAGCTTCATCCTTGTGTTTTTTGGGCTGATCACAGAGAATGATAATTGAAACTTATTAACCCCTTGATTCTCAATACAATTCTTGATATTATCAAAAGGTTTACTTCTTCTCTCTTCTCCTGCAACAAGCGCTGCTCCTCCACCAAAAGCATTCGTTACATGACAAGAAAGAAACCCTAACTCACTTAAACCTTCACAAGTATTATAACGCTCATCATCAACCAAAGCTTCAATATACCTGATTAGTCCTGTAGGATCTAAATCAATTATGTATTGGTCTAAGATAGCAGAAGGAACAAAAGGTATTCCCCCTATGATTTCTGAGTGTTTCATTAACGGCGTTAGGGACTCTTCAACTTCTTTCCAACTTAAAGTGCCATCTCTTATTAAACCAACAAGTCTTACAAAGATAAATCTTAATACAATATCAGATCGTCTCTTAAACCTTCGAACAATAAGAACAACATATTCAAACATTTCAGAATCAAGAGAATCTTTTATAAGAACTAAACTCCTGAACATTTCCCTTGCGTTTTCTCCTGCAGCGTTTGCCATTTCAGGCAGGTCTTTCACTATTTTCTCCCAACCGATAACTTCTATCTTGTCTTTAATAGCTGGCAAACCATACTCGAACATAGGCCCTGCATTTTTTCCTGCTACATTTGCCATTTCCACTATTACCGGCCAAGTCTTCTCATTGATCAAATCTTTGATTGCAGGCAAACCATAATGGAACAAAGCTTCTGAGTTCTTTCCTGCTGCATCTGCCATTTCCACTATGCCTTTCACGACGTTTTCCCAACCTATCTCACCTATTTTATCTCTTATTGCTGGAAAACCATAAAAGAACAAGTCCTGTGCGTTGACTCCTAATACAGCAGCATTTGCAACTATTTCTTTTACTATGTTAACAGTTAGAAGCTTTAAAAAATCTTGCCAACTTAAATCATTATCAAGAACCAGATCAACAGCCTTTGTGGCAAATCCCAGAAACAATCCCCAAGCTTTATCATTGTCTATCTCATCAAGGATGGGGATCATATCCAAAAAGATCTGTCTCATAGGAACAATATCATCAGTGACTAATCGACCAATATCAGCCTCACCAGTATTGAACAATCTAAAGAAATATCCAACAATCCTATTATACTTCTCCTTCTTATCGATCTTATCAGTTCGGTCTAATAATGCTCTACAAATCTCGATCAGTTCATTCCAAGACAGCTGTTCAATACCTTCTTCAGGCATCCAAATCTGGTTGTAATAGACTGCTATTCCCTTTTCTCGTCTTCTTTTGCTCACAAAACGACTAAGAGGCTCAACAATAGTCTCTAGGACTGCAGTGATATCAAGATTTTTCTTATTGCAATGCTTGATAATAATAATAATTCCGGAAAGAAATTCCTCATAAGAAACAACATTATCAGAAACGGGATCTAAAAGCCTTTGTGGAAAAACAAAAGTATAATCTTTCCTTCCCTTATAGATTTCCTTAAATAAAGCATCCAAACCCTCGGCACACTTGACAAAAGAGATGCTAGGATGTTTTATGGCAAATTCCAAAAAGGACTTTAAGGTAGAAAAAAAAGCGTCCTGGGGCTCATAACTTATCAGATTATATCCATAGTCCATCAAAGGTAAAAGGTATTGAACACATTCGCGCCAAGAAGCTCTTTTCAGGCTTATCAGATCGTTAACAACTGAGCTTTCTCGCATCAAAAGTGTTATGAGCAGATGCGTAGCATCAATCTTACCAGTCTCTATAATCATATCAAGAAATTGTTCAGGAGTTATCACTTTTTTCTCAATCACGAGAGTTCTGATACCAGCTAATACCTTCTCTGCTATTATATAACTATTATGTTTCTCTGCTTTCTCAAATGCAACAGCAATACCTGGCGCGTAAGAAAGAATATCTTCCCATGTAATAAGACCAGCATCATATATTAGCTCAAAGAAAGGAAAAACAAGCCAGAAAAGGATCTTTCTTGTCTTTTTATCCCTTATCTTACCCATCAAAGTAATAATATCCTTACCATTACGAACCAGAAGATGGGCCATATTAAGATGTTCTCTTATAGGAAATCCCCATTCCTTAAGATTATCAAAAGAGATAGGAGATTCTTCTTTGATCAGATTATCAATATCCCTAAAGATATGATAAAGGTCTGTTTGCACCCGTTCTTCCCAAATAGGTTCTGCCCGGATGTGAGAAAGATAAGCAACAAGTTCTTTCTTCAATTCCTCAATATCATTCAAAGTTCCTGCTTCAGTGCTGTTTGCATGGATGCTCGTCAGAAGCTGTTGAACAGTATGCTCGATCTCACCCATATCC
>JALWQS010000056.1 GCA_027083015.1 Candidatus Woesearchaeota archaeon | reverse complement strand
ACTGATTAAAGTGTTGGGAGATGATGAAAATGAAACTGGGAAACCTAATAAAAAGAAAAAAAACCGAAGAGGAGAAAGGAAAAAAAGAGTTTAAAAGAAGAATAAGACTAGATGACCTGGTATTTGAGAAAACATCAAATAATGTAGAAGTCATAGCGATAACAGAAGGAGCAAGAACATCAGCAGGACCTTACTTCTCAGTACTATATGTCCAGGACGCATTAGCACACGCCGAAGGTCTGGATCCAGAAATCGCAAGAAAGATAAGACAAATACCCGCAGAACGACTAGAAAGCTATCTGCCAGCAAAGACAGAAAAACCAGTGAACAAAGCAGAACCTTACGAAAGATTAGGAGCAATACTAGCGACAGAAGTTATAAGTTCAGATCCAGAAAAAGCACCTATGTACTACAGAGGAGAACCAGGATGGGACGCAGAAATGTTCAAAAGAACAGTCTATGAATTAGCGACAAGACCCGGAAGGTTCTATGAGGAAAGAGGCATAGAACACGAACTAGAGATAGAACTGACATCAGAAGACGTGGAACTCATAGAAGAGTCAGGACCCGAAACAAATAATAGCTACTCAACCCAAAGAGAAGCTATGCTGAACAAGATACACTTCTGAGAAAATAGTTGATATTGTTATTGTTTTTTTATTAGTATTATTATTCTCTCATAATCACACCTTAAGCGTATAGATAGGATGCAGAGTAGCTTTGATCTCACCAAGATTAAGGTCAAGAGTGCGCTGGACGACCTCACGACCACGATAGACAAACTGAAGTTCCTGCATGTTAGAGACGATCTTCTTACCTATGCTGTTAGCCATGTCAATCTCAAAATAACGCTTATTCTTGATCTTGAAGATATTGGTTATTGACAGAGAATCAGGAAAAGTATAACCTCCGCCATGAGGAAGAATATTAGCATTACGAAGACGATGCATCACACCAAGCTCTTCAGCACGAGTCTCAAAACCAAGAACCTCAATGACTTCTTTGCTCAGGTTCTTGTTGCCTTTCATAAGATAAGAAGGAAGATCAGCCCTGATAGAGACAGGAAGAAGACTATGACCATCAGTCTCATTACTGCCAAGAACCGCTTCGTTATAAGATTTCAATCCCTGATGAGTCTCGTTAAGGATAATCTTGTTAGAGCCGAACAATCTCTTAAAAGCAAGCTCTCTTCTTTTCTTAGCAAAATCTTCAGCGATACGATAAAATTTCAGGTACTCCGTAGCTTCACTGCCCTGAAGAATGTGAACATGACCTAAAGGAGTCTTGATCTTAGTAGAGGTCTTCATAAGCTGAGGACTTTCATCCCAATAAAGACCCGGACCATGAATATTAGGGCCTTTGAATTCAGAACAACCAGCATGAAGAATAACAGCATATTTAGGAAACTTGTACTTACTATCATTAGACTCAATCTTGAAAACATCGATAAAATGATTGCCCTTCCAAAAATCCCACTTGACCTGGATGTCATGGATAAAATTAGCGCTATGCTCAAGATCATAGACATTACGGACGACCTTCTTAGGATTAGGAAGAGTGTTCAGACCGCCGACAAGCATACCGCAAGCGTTAGGTTTCACATCAAGGATCATGAGCTTCTCATGACCAGGACCCCAGGAAAGACGGCCGCCATAACTAAAGCCTGATTCCCAACGACCAGCATTACGGCTGATAGTCTCATCAGGAGAAGTTATGAAAGTAGCATCCGGTTCCATGCCCAGCTGTTTCTGGACAAAATGAATCTTAGCAAGACCATAACGCATATTAGCGATGCAAAGACGAGAAGCGCCATCATTAAGACCAGTACTGAAAATAAACTTTTCAGCACGAGCGACAACACCTTTTTTAGTCTTAGGAAGCCGGATAGTCATTTTCTTTTACCTCTCCTTAAGGAATCAAACCTCAAGAACTCATCAACCTTATGGATCTCAATAAGATTAGTCTTGCCCTGAAGCTCAAAAGGATGGCCAGCAGTGACGAGGATCCTTTCGTTCTTCTTAAGAAGCCCAGTCTTCACGCCATTATGGATACTATGATAAATCAGTTCCCGGGTAGAACGGATATTGTTTTCTATCAGGACAGGATAGACACCCCAGTAAAGATGCATACGCCTAGCTACCCTTGGGTACATAGTAGCAGCTATTATCTTAGCATGAGGCCGGTACTTAGCGACAAGCCGAGCACTATAGCCAGAACGGGTACAGACGACAACTTTCCAAATATCCCTAGAATTTTCAAGAATGTTATTGATAGCCAAAGCGATATCATCCGCTGTAGATTCTGGCTTAAACCTTCGGTGAAGCTTAAGGTACTTCTCAGTGTTCTTAGCGATCTTCACCATCATCTTAACAGCAAGTTCAGGATACTTACCAGCAGCAGTCTCTTCAGAAAGCATGATAGCATCAGACCCGTCAAGGATAGCATTAGCCACATCACTGGACTCAGCACGAGTAGGCCGTGGGTTATTCACCATAGACTCAAGCATCTGAGTAGCAGTGATCACGGGCTTACCAGCAAGATTACACTTCCTGATGATCTCTTTCTGGATGATGGGAAGCTCTTCCTGAGGCATCTCAACACCAAGATCGCCCCTAGCGACCATGATACCATCAGCGACCTTAAGGATAGCATCAAAGTTCTTTAAAGCAAGACTATTCTCAATCTTAGCGATGATCTTAACATGAGGATGAGAACGGATAAGCCGTCGGATCTTAAGAATATCCTCAGGTTTCCTGACGAAAGAAGCAGCGATAAAATCAATATCATGAGCGAGACCAAACCTGATATCCTCGATATCCTTCTTAGTGATAGAAGGGATCTTAGAAACATTAGCAGGATTATTCACGCCTTTACGATTACCAAGACGTCCGCCAGAAACAACCTTACATATAATATCATCTCCCTTTACTGCCTTTACCTTAAGACTGAGAAAACCAGAATCAATGTATAACATATGTCCAGGCTTAACATCCTTAGGCAATCCATGATAAGTCACAGTAACCCTCTTGTTATCACCAAGAACCTTCTTAGTAGTAAGAGTAAAAATCTGACCTTTCTTCAGAACAGTGCCTTCCTTAACATCACCTGTGCGGATCTCAGGACCCTGAGTATCAAGCATGATAGCGATATTCTCAGAAACAGCCTTGACCTTCTTGATAAAACCCCTGTACTGTAGATGATCTCCATGAGAACAGTTAAAACGGACAACATTCATACCTGCCTTGTACAACTTCCTGATCATAGGCACAGAGTCAGAAGCAGGTCCTATAGTACAGATAATCTTAGTGCAAACGATAATATTCACCTCTTTATGAAGAAGGAATGGGGTTTAAAGTTTAAAAAGGTTTCTGTGTCCGGGCTCTGTCCAGGATGACATTTCAATACCTGCCTATTGAGATTATAGTTAGGCCGTTGCAGGCTTGCCCTACTTCACCTCGCTCACTTGCACTCCTTTTGCTCGGTTCCATCGCGCCGCCACTATGCCCTCTCTTTGTTCGCGCATAGCGGCATAGGAGGCGGCGACGGTCAAGCCAGCAACAATAGCGTATGAATTTTTACTATTGCGGACAGAGCCTGTGTTCCAAGAACCTGTCAGCAATCAATAACAACTAAAGGGACAAACATCTCATCATCACTAACACCACCATGATTGCCCTTAAGAAAGGAATCACTAACAGAATTCGCCAGTCTGTCCTTCAGGATAAAATTTTTCTTCATGATAAGGACATAATCACCAACCCTATCAAACAGTTTCCTGTTAGGCTTACCAAGACCGAAAAGATGATCTTTGATCAACTGCTCACCCTTAAAACACCAACAAAAACGAGACAATCTCTTCCTGACAATCCTCTCAAAATCCCTAACCTTATGAGGACGGACAAAAGCATGCCTTACACGAGCTTCACCAGCCAAAGGAATAGTCAAACACTCTTTCAGACCAGGAATCTTTTCTACCCAGACCACACTTTTAGATGAAGTATCAATGAAACCATGATCCGCAACTACGATGAGTTTGGTATTAGTCCCTTCTAAAGAACTAGCAAGACGCTTCACCCTCTTATCAATCTCAGAAAAGAATTCCCTGACTTCATGGCTATTGATGCCTTTCTTATGAGCGACAGCATCCAGTTCAGGAATATAAGCATGAAAAAATCTTCTTCTTGAAGAACGACGCTTTACCAGGGTCCTGAGCTTAGTAAAGACATTCTTGTAACCACTCGCAGGGATGATCTCCGAGTCCTGAGAAACAAAAGTCGTAAAAGGGCTAAAAGCTATGTGCCTGTCAATGATCGTAAAACACTTTGCTTTCAAACCCTTATGAAAAGACTTGATGTCCAGGATCTGATCCATACGAAAACCATATTCAGACAGCGGATCACTGCCAAACATAGTGACAAAAGGCAGGACAGTAGTGATAGCACCAACCTCCTTAAGATTAACATCCCAACCCGTAAGGGCATGTTGTTGAGGAGGGTAACCAGTATGGAACGCAGTATTAGCGCAGGCAGTCGTTGACAAAAAAGTAGATGTTATGCTGGAACGAATGTTTCTCTGCAAGAAAGAACCTTTCTGTCTCTGCAAAAAATTAAAACCAAGACCATCAATGACCAATAAGATAATGTTCTTAAAACCCTGAAGATCCTTTGAAGGCAACACCTTAAGCTCACGATAAGAGTGGTGCTGACCAAAATTCCTGGAGATAGAACTCATAAGATTAACAATGCTGTTCCCCTTATAATCCGGTAAGGTAAAATCATACATAAAAGGATAAAAAGGCCATACCTTTAATAATCTTTTCAAACAATCTTTTTAGACAACCCAGAAAACAGTGCTGCATCTAAATTATCATAAAGGTAATAAGTATCATCAGAAATGTTTTTATAGCAACATACCAATAATCAAATAAACAACAAACAAATAATCAAATAAATTGCTGAGTACCATAATAAAAATTAGCAATACAAGGAATAAGAGGTTAAAAGATGAACAAGAAAAAGATCGCCGATAATGTCTGGATGATAGCAAACCTAGACTGGGACAGAAGACTATTTGACTCACTGATACCATTACCCGACGGAACAAGCTATAACGCCTACGTGGTAAAAGGATCGGAAAAGACCGCATTAATAGACACAACAGACCCGAAACTGGCAGAAAACCTGCTAAAACAACTAGAAACAGTGGAAAGAATAGACTATATAATATCAAACCATTCAGAACAAGATCATTCAGGAACCATACCTCAAGTCCTGAACAAGTATCCAGAAGCGAAAGTGCTCGTAACAGAACAAGGAAAGACCATGCTGATAAACCTGCTACATATACCCGAAGAACGGTTCCAAACAGTAAAAGATGAAGAGACTCTCTCATTAGGTAATAAGACACTAAGATTTATGCATATGCCCTGGGTCCATTGGCCAGAAACAATGGTAACCTATCTTGAAGAAGACAAGATACTGTTCAGCTGTGACCTGTTAGGTTCTCATATAGCAACGACTGATACCTTTGCGACTGACGAAGTCAAGGTCTATGAAGCAGCCAAACGTTATTATGCAGAGATCATGATGCCATTCAGGACAATAATACAAAAACACCTTACAAGGCTTGAGAACGAAGAGATCAAGATCATAGCGCCAGGCCACGGCCCCGCATACGATAAACCAGGATTCATCACAGACGCGTACAAGGACTGGATCAGTGACAAGCCAAAAAATGAGGTTGTAATACCTTATATATCCATGCACGGAAGCACCAGAAGGATGGTCAGCAGGTTAGTCGAGAAACTGGCAGAAAAAGGAATAACAGTACACCAGTTTGACCTGGCAAGGACAGACATAGGAAAACTAGCAATAACATTAGTAGATGCAGCCACAATTATTGTCGGAGTGCCGACAGTAAGAAACATGCCGCACCCAGCAGTAATGTACGCCCTGAACGTAGCTAACATCGTAGTACCAAAAGCAAGATACGCAGGAGTACTGAACTCTTACGGCTGGAGCAACCAGACAACTATAGACCTGATAACCAAATCAATACCCAATCTTAAAGCAGAGATCATAGGAGCAGTAAGCTGCAAAGGATTACCAACAGAAGAGGCTTACAAAGAGATAGACCAGTTAGCAGAAACCATCCAAAAGAAGCATCAGGAAGAAAAACTGCTCTAAGACACACAGAAAATGCGGAACATAAAAGAGATTCAGGAAGAAGAACACAAGAAGAAAGATGCGAACATGAAAAGCCCGGGCTTCAAGACAATAGGCAAGATAAGAACGCCCTACAAAGACCAAGCACCTTACCAGCCAGTAGAAGAAGACGAAGGCAATTTTTACATAGAACTGAAAGAAGAATATACAGAAGGACTGCTAAAACTAGAAAGGTTCAAATACATATATGTCATCTACTATGCTGATAGGGCAAAACAAAAATCCTCAATGGTAATCACACCATCCTGGACACAAGGGATCACAGTAGGGCTTTTCGCAAGCAGGTCACCAGCAAGACCAAACCCGATAGGGATAAGTGTAGTCAAAGTAAAAAAGATAATCCGCAATGAAATACACATCTCAGGAATAGACGCATTCGATAACACGCCATTACTGGACATCAAACCATACCTTAAAGATCTGGACTCAAAAGAAGATGCAGATTACGGATGGGCAGAAGAACTGAAAGGAAACAACGAACACCTTCTCTTACACATCAAAGGAATACCGCATGATTATTAGAGCTGAGAACCTGAAGATCAGATATGTTATCAAGACTCTTCTTCAAAGAACCGGAACGATAAGATATCAAAATATGATATTCTTCTTTTAAACAGCAACAAAAGATATTTATAGGCTCTACGACATAATAGAATATATGAAAACACATCCGATCGCAAAACTGATCGTAAGCCAAGGAATAGAAAACTTTGACCACTCAATGTTCAGTCCCGAACAAAAAAAAGAGATATACGGGCAGGTCGCACAGATATACTTCAGGCAAGGAAGGTTTGAACAAGGAATAAAAGCTTTGGAAAGAGCAGGACTGCCATTACCCACAGAAACAATAAAACAAGTAGCAGACAAGAAACTATTATTAGGGAAGTATCAGGAAGCCTACGAACTCTTAGCAAAGATAGGAGATGAAAAGATGGCAGAATTCGTAAGGATAAACTTTCTGGATCAGTGAAACCCCGATTGCTGATAAACATAAAAGACAGGAAGAAACACAAGAAACGAGAGACAAAAAACATGATAAGGATCATATTCGTAGGCAAGGTCAAAGAAGACTGGATAAAAGAAGCTCTGGAAGAATACGCCAAAAGGCTCAAAAGATTCTCAGGTTTTGAGATGATAGAAGTTAAAGATGAAAAGATCCTGGGAGAAGATGCAGAGAACATCAAGAAAAAAGAAGGAAAAAAGATCCTATCCCTGCTGAAAGATGACTTTGTAATAGCATTGGACATAAACGGAGAAGAATTCGGTTCAGAAACCTTTGCAAAAAAACTGAAAAAAGCAGTAGAAGAGAACAAAAGGATAACATTCGTAGTAGGAGGAGCATTAGGACTATCCGAAGAAGTGCTGAACAAAGCAAAGATGAGAGTAAGCTTCTCAAAGATGACATTTACGAACCAGATGGTAAGAGTATTATTGCTGGAACAGATATACAGAGCATTCACAATACTGAAAGGGATAGATTATCATAAATAGAAACCAGATAGGACGAACAGGATAAATACTATCATACCATAAATAAGCATATCAAGTCATTCAGACGACCATTGTGCAGGTTTATGATAAATAACTCTACAATTTTGAATAAATTTAAATACTAAAACCCTTAATCTTCTCTTAAAATGGCATCAACTGATCTATTAGTATGGGCTGTAATCGGTCTTTTAGCAGGAGTATGGTTATTCATCCAGGGTTTCATCTGGTTAAGACAGAAAAGGATGATAGAGAACATACCAACATCAAAGATCAGAAGCCTGGCCATGGGTCTGGTAGAGATCAAAGCAAAAGCCTTCAAACCGCTCAAACAATTCTTAATAAGCCCTTTCCAAGGAAAGAAATGCTTATGGTACAAGTACACGATAGAAGAATATCACAAGACGGAAGATAGTGACTATTGGAAGACCATCAAAATGGGAGAGGAAAGGATCCCTTTCTATGTAAAAGATAATACCGGAACCGTATTGGTAGATCCAAAAGGCGCAAGGATAGAATTGCCCATAGATTACGAACACAGATCAGGTTTCAGAAGAGAAGCGCCAAAAAGGATAGCAACCTTCTGCCAAAAACAAAATGTGAAAACAAAAGGATGGTTCTTCAACAAGACACTAAGATACAGAGAGTACATACTTCAACCTAACGATCAACTATATATAATAGGGACTGCAGGAGATAATCCTTATGTAGAAGATGCAACAGGACAGAAGAACGAAGATGACATCATGATACAAAAAGGAGAAAACGAAAAATTCTACTACATATCAGATCAGCCAGAAGAAGATATACTAAGCAGGCTTAAATGGAAAGTGGTAGGAGGACTCTTCGGAGGAGCAGCATTGATGGTAATCGGTTTGGCATACATCTTATTCAGGGCAGGGCTGTTCTAAAATTAGGTACAACAACTTAAAATCAATAAGGAGGTAAAAAAATGGCGATCGGATTTGCAATCGTATTGACAGTCGGGATCATACTATTATTAGTAATAATCATAGGCTGGTTCGTAGGCATATACAACGGACTCGTAAGACTAAAGAACAACATCAAAAAAAGCTGGGCAAACATCGACGTGCTGCTAAAACAAAGAAGCGACGAACTACCAAAACTGATAGCATCAGTCAAAGGATACATGAAACACGAAAAAGGAGTATTAACAGAGATAACAAAAGCAAGATCAGCTATGATGAATGCAAAAGGCAAAGCAGAAAAAGCAAAAGCAGACAACATGTTGACAGGAGCATTAAAATCACTCTTCGCAGTAGCAGAGAATTATCCACAACTGAAAGCCAACGAGAACTTCATGCAATTACAGAGCAGGATAACAGGGATAGAGAACGAACTGGCAGACAGAAGAGAATTCTACAACGACTCAGTAAACACCTACAACATAAAGATACATCAGATACCAGCAGTCTTCGTCGCAAACATGTTAGGCTACAAGGATGAAGAACTGTTCAAAGCAGAAGGCAAAGACAGAGAAGACGTAAAAGTAGAATTCTAAAGATAACTTAATGAGAAGTCATCTCCAAATCTTTTACCTTTTTCTTAACAAATTACCCTAATCATCAATTACGCGATCATATGGGATTAAGAGACAAAATACGCCAAAAAGATGATAAACTATATATACAAAAAGAAAGTCCTAAAGACCATGAAAACAATATTCATGCACGCACCGCAAAAACTGGAAAAAGTTGAATTTGACGTATCAGGACTGCCCAGCAATATAGGACTAGTCACGACAATACAATACCTAAAAGAGATAGAAAAAGTAAAAGATTTCCTGGAGACAAAAGGAAAAAATGTCATAATAGGAGGGCAAGTGCTTGGATGCGACCAAACAACAGCAGAAAGGATAGCACAAGAAGTAGATTGCTTCCTATACGTAGGAACAGGAAGATTCCATCCATTGGGAGTCGCTTATAAGACAGGAAAACCTGTGTATGTGCTGCACCCAAAAACAATGCTGATATCAGAGTTTGAAGCGAATGTAGAAGCATACAAGAAGAAAAAACAAGGGATGAAAGCAAAATTCTACTCATCAAAAACCATAGGCGTGCTGATGACAACAAAAAAAGGACAAAGCAGAGTACAAGTAAACCCAGAACGATACAAAGAAATAGAAAAACAATTCCCAGACAAGAAATACTACTACTTCTTATCAGACACACTAAACTACTCAGAACTAGAAAACTTCAAATTCATAGAATGCTGGGTCAACACTATGTGTCCCAGAATAATGGACGACATAAACGTCCTGAACATAGAAGATATACTAGAACCAGAACAAAAGAGGGAAAATTGAAACTCATATCAAGCAAACTATTTCTGAAACACAAAAAAGAAGGACACATAGAAAGGCCGGAACGCATAGAACCAGTCCTAAAAAGATTCAAGTACGAAAAAGCAGAAGACGGAGAGATACACCTAAGCAAAGTGCATACATCAGAATACGTAGAACACATAAAAGAACTCTCAAAACAAGGAACAGGAACCATAGGAACAGACACTTACTACGATAAGAACACCTACAAAGTAGCATGTTACGCAGCAGGAGCAGCCATACAATCAGCTAAACACGCACTAAAAGGAGAAAATGCATTTGCATTAGTGAGGCCACCAGGACACCACGCACATCCCGACTGGACAGGAGGATTCTGCATATTCAACAACACAGCAATAGCAGCAACCTATTGCGCAGAAAAAGGAAAAAAAGTGCTGATAATAGATATAGACATACACAGAGGAGATGGGACACAAGAATGCATCAACAAACTAAACAAAGACTTTGACGGAAAGATGTATTACCTATCATTCAACCAAGAAGGAATATTTCCAGGAGCAACACTGGATGAAGGAAAAATAAGGAACATATACCTGCCAGCAGGGATCACAGAAGAAGAATACCTAAGAGTCATGAAGGAAGAGACAGAAAACATAAAGAAAAAATTCAAACCAGACATCATAGCCATAAGCGCAGGATTTGACTCATTCTTACAAGACAAAAAAAGCTATGAAACAGACTTAGGATGCGGATTCAGCCTGACAGGAAAAACCATAACAGAACTCAAAAAGATCATAGGAAAAACACCCTACTTCGCAGTGTTAGAAGGAGGATACAACCCAAAATCAGTATTAGAAGGAGTGACAGCATTCATTAAAGATGAGAGCTGACAGACCAATATCTTTATAAATAGTTTCCGGATTCTAATGATCAGAATACAAACTTAGCGCTTACGTTAAGCGGGATGGGTTTCACGTTGTTCAACCCATCGCACTGTATGAAATATTGTGAAACAACAAAAAACAAATATCATAAGAAACAACAATAAATTAACATGATAATTAATGCCGACGTGGCACAATCTGGTACTGCGCTGGTCTTGAAAACCAAGATTGGCAACTCATCAAGAGAACCAGTTTCCGAAAGGATATCCCGGTTCAAATCCGGGCGTCGGCGTATTTTTTCTTTTATTAAGAAATCAAAGGCAAGGTAATAACTCACAGATTCCTTCTTACTAAAAAGCATAAGCAGTTCTTTCCGGATATAAATCAGGAAAGATACTAGAAACAGCATAATGCTTTGATAATTATTACAGATTGAATTCTGCTATGAAGTCTTTAATCTTTTGGTATTGTTGAAGAAAAGCGAATCCTTTATCTGTTAGTGATATCATCTTTCTTCCTTTCTTATTTTTGACTTCACGTACAAAACCTTTTTCCAAAAGTTCAGTGTAATATTCTGAGAATCGTTGGGAGGAAAGGTTGGAGTATCTTAGTAAAGGTGTGGGTCTTATAGAGTTATTATTATCCTGAATGACTTTCAATAAGTCATGAATCACTTCCAAACGTTCTCTTTTCTTCATTTTCCTGATATGCGTATGACCCTATAGACGATAGTCAGGATCAATGATGTGGATAAAATATATAATGCCAGTCCTGTCTGCCAGGAGAACCTGATGATGGAATTTCCGGCAGTGTCTACTAACCAGAAGAGGAACAGCAGAAGATAGACTATGTAAAAAGCGTTCTTCCCTGTTTTTTTCGAGGAGAATTTAATACTAAAGTACTTGTAGCTTCCTATCACTGCAGCAGTCATCAGTATACTGAAGTTTAAGAACAGGAATACAATGCGGGTTGGGATGAAGACCCAAAGTGTTGACATGAGTAATGATATGACGAACATGCTGTAGAACAATGTATCAGAATGCTTGCCGCAAGACTTCCATATAATGCTGAGAAGCAAGGAGAAGACTGTGACTGACATAGAAAAAGCCAGGAACACATGTATCATGTAAGGTATTGGGATGCCAAAGATAAGGATTGTTCTGCAGGGGATGCCTGTCAAGGTGGAGAATAAAGGCATAAACAAAGAGAGGAGGTTGGACAGGCCCATGAAGAAAAAAGCAGCGGCAAAATACCTCAAGCCTTTGTGGTTGCTAAGGCGAAAATATTTGTACGCCTTGTAGAATATGAAGAAACAACTTACAGCTACGATTAAAGTATAGATCACATCAATCGTAAGATTAGGCCAGGTCAACATGAATCTTGACATTTTTTCAAAGAAGAATGCCCCAACATACTTTATAAAGCTTATGGACTAATGATGAACATCTTTTCTTCTTCCTGCTTATTAATGAGAATTGCGTAATACTGGTTAACGAATGATTTGGAGGTGTTCTAAATGAACAAAAACATTATTGTCGGCGGTCTCTTAGTGATGCTGCTGCTCGTAGGAGGAGCCATAGCTTATCAGGGAGACTACACGACAAAAGGACCTAACTTTACAGAAGAAAGGCATGAGCAGATGCTGAAAGCCTTTGAGAACAATGACTATTCAGCCTGGAAAGAGCTGATGAGTGAAAATGGAAGGCACCCGCGAGTCTTGGATGTTGTGACTGAGGAGAACTTCCCTACATTTGCTGCTGCTCATGAAGCCGCTGAAAACGGCGATTATGAAGAAGCAGCCAGGTTAAGATCTGAACTTGGTCTTGGCAATGGTCGGGGAAGACACGACGGTTCAGGCCAAGGACGTCACAACGGCCGGGGTATGCGTGACGGTTCAGGCCAAAATTGTTTCAGGAGGTAAAACTCCTGATTTTTTAGCTTATCACTTAAACTATGAGCGATATACCAAAAGCACAAAACACCCAAACATTTATAAATCATCTAAGCGCTTTTTTTAAGTAATATCAACCTGTTTAAGCCTGTGAAGAAGGCAACGAAACAGCGATATATTACAAAAGAAGGTGAACTGATGAACTTGATATTGTTCCTTGCCGGAGTTTTTCTTATCACATTCCTTTTAGGTCTGGTTTTGGAAGAGATTAAGATTCCTTGGATATTTGCGGCTTTACTTCTTGGTCTGTTGCTGAGCATATACAACCCTTACAATGCTATAACTTCTTCTCCGTCTTTTGATTTCCTCTCAAAACTTGGAATGTATTTTCTTCTTTTCATCATAGGTTTTGAACTTGACATCAAGAATCTTATAAAACAGGGAAGTTTCATAGTCAAGACCACAGCGGTGATAATCATCGCTGAAACAGTCCTTGGTTCACTGCTTGTGCATTACTTGTTTGGTGTGGGGTGGTTTGTTTCTGTCGTCGTAGCGACGTCATTCTCAACAGTGGGGGAGGCGATACTTCTACCTATTCTTGACGAGTTTAAGCTGGTGAAGACCACTCTGGGCCAGACAATACTGAGTATAGGGGTGCTAGATGATCTTATAGAGATATTGGTGATCCTTACAGTCTCAGTCATGGTCTCAAAGACCGCTGGTTATGCACATCTGAACATATGGGTCAATATCATAATCCTATGTGCTCTTTTCATACTTGTCTTTGCGATGCACCGGCTTCATTCAGAGATCAGGAAGGTAAGGTTTGGTGATATTCATCTATTGTTTATCTTTGTGCTGTTCACCATCTTCCTGTTCATAGGTGTAGGTCAATACGTAGAGTCTGGAGCCTTAGGTGCGATACTAGCAGGGATCGCTCTCAGGAACATGATGCCGCATAGCAAGATGGCTTTCGTGGATTCTGAGATAAGGACAGTATCTTATGGACTCTTTGCACCTATCTTCTTTCTTTCAGTAGGTTTGAATACTGATGTTTTAGGTCTGATAAACCTTTCAGATATCATGTTGATTGGTCTGGTAGTTATAGTCACTGCTATTGCGAAAATACTGGGTAGCTACTTGGTAGGAAAACCGGTATTAGGAACAAAAAAATCTTTGGTCATGGGTGTAAGTCTGATGGTGAAGCTAAGCACAAGCATTGTTGTCCTGGACCTGCTTCTTGAAAGCAACATAATCTCTTCTAAACTCTTCTCTGTCCTGGTAGCAGCCACAGCGATATTTACTTTGGGCGTTCCAGTATTGCTTACAGAACTGATCAAACACTGGAAGATCGGGACTAAGTAAAAAGATAAAAGATAAATTTCAGGTACGGCGTCAGGCGCGGCAAAGATTTATATATGAGGCAAACCCGTTAAGCTCTATAAGGTGATAATTTGGTTCTAAAAAAAACAACTTTCATTCTCGCAACACTTGCTCTGCTACTATTAATTCTTGCAGTCGGTTGTGAAAAAGAGCCTGAAAAGGTATTTACAGATCCTAGCATAGAAGCTGCAGGTCATGAGACTCAACAATCGACACTTACGAATATAGCAAAGAATGAGAACTTGCCTGCTACAGACAAGACAGAACAGGAAACTGTCAATACAGAAGAATTAAAGACAGGGCAAGACATAGAAAGAGAAAATGAACAAGAAAAAGAAGTCGCTGCGTCTGAGAAAGAACAAAAGAACACACAGCCTGAACCTTACTGTGGCGACGGGACTTGCAATGAAGAAGAGAATTGCGGCAATTGTAAAGAAGATTGTGCTTGTCAAGAACCCGAGGTCTGCTCAAAAGGTGAATGCCTAAAGCCTGAATGTGAGAAGGATGCTGACTGCGCAGATGATAATGTCTGCACAGAAGACAAATGTTATTTTGCAGGGGACATCCACGCTTATTGCGGTCATGAGAAGATAAGAAGATGTAGTGATATCGACGGCTGCTGCCCTTTAGGATGCAATGCCAACAATGATAAAGACTGCGAACCGAAATGCGGAAATGGTATCTGTGAAGAAGGGGAGGATGAAGATAATTGCGCAGAGGACTGCATACCAGAAACCGTATGCGGAAATCAGGTTTGTGAACAAGGTGAAGATGAGAACAATTGTCCTGAAGATTGTCTCTCTACTCCGGTATGCGGCAATGGCATATGTGAAGAAGGAGAAGATATTAGGAATTGCTATGAGGATTGTATGCAATAAACTATACTAAGAGGTGCTTTTGATGTCAGAAAAAGAGATTATGGATAAGCTTGATGAGATAGAAAAGAAGGTCGAGCATATTGAACAGATGGAGAAGAAACAGCTGAATGAAGAGTCGGAGATAGAATCAGAAGAAAAGACCGAGCTTTCAGAACTTAAGGATGCGACAAGAAAGTTGCAGTTCACTAACATAGCTGATTGGCAAAAGAATATCTGGCAGACCTGTCCATACAAGAAAGAAGTTAAGGAATCATCAGAAGTGGATTTTTATTGTGAGAAAAGACAAGGACCCTGTAAGTTCGAAGGCTGCCCTGAAAATTATCTGGACGACAACTCTTAGGTCAGCTTCATCACAATATCAAGAAAGTCATCAAACGTATTTTTCCTTCAGGAAGTCTATATCATTTCTTCTTACTATAAGGCTTATCCGAGGAACCCTTAACCTTAACAACACTTTTTTTCTCTTTCTTAACAAGGAACCGATGCTTATCAAACTCAGAAGACCTGTACCGTCTTTTACGGGTGAAAATGCTGGCTCCAAGACAACTGAACCACTCCCAATGATAGATCACGTGAATGATCAGGATGATGAAAAAAGCACAAGAGGCATACCAATGGATGATCTGGAATACCATAAGTTTCAAACCCAAAAAAGTTGCAGAAGAAGGAAGTTTAGAATGAGAAACAACAATAATCTCAGTGATGACCATAACCAGAAAAAGGCAAGCCAGACAAATATCAATGGTTATCTCAAAGCTTTTACCCTCATAATAACAAGGTCCCTTGCTCATTCTTCTTCAGACCCTTCATCATCAGGATCCTCAAAATCACCATAACCGTCTGAGTCCCAATCGTCATCTTCAAATTCTCTGAACATGATCTCACCCCCTTAGGGTCTTATCAATGAAAAATGTCAACTAATGTTAAAAAGGAAAAAGTAAAGATCAGTATTTAGCAGCGAGCTTAACATCACTAGCTTTGACAGTCACACGACCAGAATGCTTGGCAAGCCCTACAGCCTTCTCAGCAATCTCAGCAGCTATATCTTCTATAATATCCTTAAGTGCAGCCTTAGCTTTATCAGAAGCCCTTTCAGCACCACAGCTTTTAAGAATCTTCTCCATAGCTGCTAAAGGAAGTAATTTTTGAGTAGCCATTCATATCCCTCCAAATCAATTTCTTTTAAGGTTTTTAACAAAAAACAATTATCTGATACTTAAATAAGAACTTCTTTTTATTCTTTTTGTTTTTAGAGACTCAAAAAATGCTTATCTCGTCTAAGAATGGCAAGAATAGACTTTTAAGGCCTTTAGGCTCTATTTTGGAAAAAAACTTTTTTAAAAGAAACCTTTAAAAAGGTCAAAACTCTGGATCAGTATTATGAAAGAGGTGAAGAAGTTCTTATCAGGTAATCGTAAGTACAATGATCATGCAATCAATAATCCAATAATCAATAGCATCATCAACACTCGTGACGATAGACAATACCTGCGACAATCTATTTACTTGCTACGATCTATTTATTCACTACAGCCCATCCTACAATCTGACAGGTATCAGGATACAACAAACCTAAACACCAGCAGTGAGGAATCCTAATGACAAAGTTCGGCGGACTAAAACGACTTTTAGGACTGAAAGAAAATAAGTTTTGGGATATCTACTTTAAGATACACAAACATATGTCAGTAATAAGAGTAGTATCAATAATCTCACTGACATTACTGATCATATCCATGGTCCTTTTTGCAAGGATAGAGATAATGCCCAACCCTCAATTTCAGCAATTCACACAGGGAAAAACCGCCAATGCATACTTCTTATCATTCTATTGGGTAATAACCACACTGACAACAGTAGGGTACGGAGATATAGCGCCAGTGACAATGCAAGGAAGGCTGGTTGGGATATTGGTCATGATACTGGGAATCAGTTTCGTATCACTATTCATATCACAGATAACAAGCCGCGTCGTAGCAGCAAACCTAGGAAGCATGTTCGGCGTAGCAGCAGCAAAAAAAAGGATAGACCTGATAATCTGTGGATGGAACCCCACAGCAGAAGCCACGCTTAACGAACTCAAAGGAGGAAACATGGAAATAGTGCTCATAGACAAAGAGAACATAAATGAGATAGCAAAAGCCAACAACGCATTATTTCTCATGGGCGATCCGACAAAACCAGAAGTCCTGGAAAAAGCCAATGTCAAACACGCAAAAAACCTTGTCTTAGCATTAGATGAAGATTCAGACGTGCTTTTAGCAACACATGTGATCAGGGAACTGAACCCTTACATAAACCTGATAGTCAAGATAAACAATCACGAACACGTAGAGCTGGCAAAAAGAGCAGGAGCAGATCATGTTGTAAGCCCAAGCTCAATAGGAGGGCGCTTATTATCAATAGTCGCCGATGAACCGCATGTCGTGGAATGGGTGACAGACGCGACAACCTCAAAACGAGGGATATCACTGGTAGAGTACGATGTCAATCCAGACTCTCCTTATGCAGGAAAAACCATAGGGCAGATAAGGAAAGAGATGGCAGGCAAAGCGAAGATACTGGGAGTGGAAACCGCAACAGGATTTGAGAGGATACCAAGCGATGATATACGAGTAGAAGCAGGAGCGAAGATAATCGCTATAGTCAAAGCACATAAGGGAATAAAAACCGAAGGTTGCAATAAGCAGGCTTAGTCAAAAGGCCAGATAAGATGTTACGAACCCTAAAAACAATAAAAAAGAGAACCCTGATATGGTCGGCAGCATTCATACTGTTCATACTGTCGGTAGCACAGGTCTGGGCATACCAGAAAACAACAGTTATCTCAAGCATACTGTTCCTGAGCTTTACAGCATTTGTGGTCAAACTGGGATTAGCAGTATGGGTCTATCTTAAGAATCCTTCAGCAAAGGTCAATAAGTACTTTACGATAGTATTCTTAGGTCAGGCATTATGGGACCTCGGAAAACTGGTCATGTGGCAAATGACCAATCCCGCCAAAGCGCTTGTCTGGGGAAAAATAAGCTATACCGGTTATATAATATCAGTATTCTATTTCGTGTATTTCATATGGGCATATCTCAAGAAAAAGAATTTTCTCTACAAGACAACACCAGGCAAAAGCCTTGTGTTAGGAGTGCTTCTTCTGCTCATAATCCTGCTTTGGACGACAGATATGGTGCTGGCAGGTACTCTTCCAAGAGCTGACTTCTCTACGGCACAAATCATACTATGGACTTATTCTTATGGTCCAGTCTATAAGTACTTCTTCTTCTGGTTCCAGACACTACCTTTCCTATATGGTTTTCTGCTATTTTCGTTCAAATATTTCAGTACAAAAAAATCAGAGAAGAAAAAACAACTGTTGTACGTCCTGATAGGAAGCGCATTTCCGATCGCTATTGGGATACCGACAGGAGTTATACTGCCTATGACAGGGACAGTCCTTCCACCGCATAATAATATATTGACCTTGATAATGTGCGTATTCATAACGATAGGAATCGTAAAATACAAGTTCTTAGCGATAGAACCGGTAGGAGAAAAAGGCGTGCCGAAGAGACTGTCAGAAGAGGATAAGAAGAAATTCCGGATGGACTATTCTAAATACTACTTCATAAAACATGAACGATCCGTAGAGATATCCTATAAGGTATTGCTTCATTATCTAGTCAAGAAACATTATGGTCTCGTGATAACAGCAAAGCATCCTGAAGTAGTCAGGAAAACATTTGGGATATTGACCACGCCGATAATCTGGATGACAGATTCAGAGACAGAATACCTTTCGGTAGATCCGGTAGATATAGAACAATTATATGAGACGATAAGCCAGTTCTGCAGCAAAGTCAAGAACAGCTTCATCATGATTGACGGACTGGACTTCCTCGTACAGCACAACAATTTCTCCAAGATACTGCATTTCCTGCAGGAAGTGAAGCTATTAGTGGAAGAGACCAATGGCGTTCTGATAGTGCCTGAGGGGAACCTTCAACTGGATAAGATGCAAGAACGGCTCCTTGACAAAGAGCTTATAAGACTTCCCTACTCAAGACACACGCTCAAATCCCTGGAGATATCAGAAAAAAGGCTTGTCAAAAAATTCAAATCTTACAAGCACGTGATATTAGGTTTCAATCCTCTGACAGAGTCGCTGCTGGAAGAACTGGAAAAAGAAGGCCTGAAGCCAGTGATAGTCACGACAAAGAAGATCTATCACCACATACCTCAGGAACGTTTTAAGGTTATAAAAGGAGACCCCTTAAGCAAAAGGATGCTGCTAAAAGCAGGAGCTAACAAACCCGGAACGATAGTCATGATAACTCTAGATGAAGATTCGGAAACGATATTAGTGATAAATAAGCTCAGGCAATTATCAGAAGACACAATAGTCGTAGCAAACCTGAATAACAAGGATTTTGTACCTATAGCGAAGAAAGCGGGAGCGAACTATGTCGTCCCAAGCTCAAGTATAGGCGGACGCTTGATATCGCTTACGTTATGCGCTCCAAACGCAGTAAGATGGATCATGGATTCAACAACATTGGCGAACAAGGACATAGAACTACTGGATGTAGATGTGTCCAAAGGTGATAGCTTCGTCGGAAAGACAGTCAAAAGATCTGATGATCGCTTAGGGGTCGTAGCAAATATAATAGCGGTCAAGAATAAAGAAGGGCTTGACAAGCTGCCCCGGGATGATTATGTCCTTCAGGCAGGAGATAAACTAGTGCTTATAGTGAACCTGTCATTATTGGATTCCAGGAACCCTGGACGAGTAAGAAAGATGCTGAGTGGAAACTTTAGGATAAATCCCGCAACCAAAAGACTGGTACGGACTGTTACAAGAAAGCAGCATCCTGTCACTAAAAGATCAGGCAAGGGCAGAAAATAGCGCGCTATGTAAGAAAACTATGTAAGAAAATATGCCGTTGGTTTTAGAAGACTTATCACAAGACGAATCGTTCAATTATCTTTTGCTGATCCTACGGTTCTTGTGGTTTCTCTCAGATGTTTTCTTTCTCTTATCTCTTCTAGACGCTTTTGATACTTTGGAGTTTCTCTGTTTCTTCTTATAATTCTTCTTATCATTAGCAGAAGACTTTGTCAGCGGAGAAGAGAGCGGAACCTTAGGAGCGACCTCAACAGTAGTCTTAGCCTCCACCTGGATAAAAAATTCTGAGAACTTAGCTACGATCGTAGAAGCGATGATTGAGTAGATGATGAAGATCAGCCCGTAATTCAGTATACGGTTCAAAGAGGGGATCTCGAAAGTAGAAAGCAAAAAGATGACAACAGCAGTGGCTATTCCTTTAGGAGCATTTATCGTCATGAAAATCTTCTCTTTCCAGTTATATTTTGTCCAGAAAGACGCTTCAATGGCCAACCATCTGATAGCCAGATACAATATGAACAATATGAACGATTTAAGGAAGAATATCGCAGTCCATGGAATCTCAATGATAAGACCGATCAGGATAAAGACTAGAATCTGAAAGAAGGAAGAGAAGATCCTGATGAAATTACCAAGGGTCTGCTTATGGACAATATACAGGTTGCCAAAGATAACAGCCATCGTTGTTACAGCTAAGACACCATTACCACCGATATTTTCTGCAAGAACGTAGGTCAGAAGAGCAGCGGCGACAGTCGCAATCGGTGAAAGCCGCTCTTCGTACAGACGGCTCATGACGCGGAAGACAAGAAGACCTATTATGACGCCAGTTCCCACGCCAGAAACGATCTGCTGAAGAAAAGGAATAAGCTGAGGGACAATAGCAGAAGCGGTGATTTCCTGCATATTTCTAAAAAGGTCAATTATTATGAAAGGTATAAGGACGATCAAAGGAGTGTTTATGATAGACTCAATCGCAAGAAAATCAACAATCTTTGACTTAGCGCCTCCAAGGATAGCGATGGCTATATCAGGAGAGGTGCCTGCCATAAACGCAGCGAAGATCAAAGAAACAAAGATATTAGCGCCAGTAACGAGATTAGTAGCAATAGTGAACAAGACCATAATAAATATTATGAAGATAAGGGTCAGTTTCAGAGCACCGCCGAAAACAAAACCTATCTGGCGTAGCTTAAACTGTGAAGACGCATCAAAAACTACAAGGATAAGAGTAAGGATGCCCAAAGCCAAAATGACTTCTTGAGGAATCTGTATCAACTGTTGACCGTCAATCTTTATGTAACGCAGGCCGATACCTGACAAGATAAGAAAGAGAACAGCCGAAAGCTTCATCTTAGCAGAAATGATAGAACAGATAAGACCTACCAAAAGCAATGCACCCAGACCGGTAAGATAGATTAAAGCAATATCTGCCACAAGTTCACCTCTTCAAAAATAGTATTATATATTGATATTTATAAGGTTTTCTTAAAGGAGTTTGCAATAGCATCAATAATGAAAAAGAATTCAAGAACGACAGACAATCTGGCCCTGCTCGGTACAGGTACATTCAGCACCGGCTTCTTCCCAAGTCTCCCCAGCACGATGACCCGGACATTCAAAATCAGCAGAGTCAGTAACACAACGATAACCAGTTATCCTGTTATCCATATCATAAGTGGGTATCAGCCTGCCATCACAATCAGGAACGGAAATGTCGCTGTCAGAAGTGGAGGGTTCCTTTTTGCCAGAACTCTGAGTCGGTTCTTCAACAGTCTTGACAGTTGCTTCTTCTGAAACAGAAGATTTTTCATCTAAAGGCACAGGTTTAGGAATGGGATGGGAATGAGCGCAACCATTTAAAGAAAGAACTATAAACAAAAGTATAGAAACAAATATCAATAGACTAAGACTTTTCTTCAAAAACTTTTTCATGTATTCACCTTTGAACTGTTACCTTCTAGTATGGTAATCAAGCTGAGGTTTCTGTTTAGCTTTCAAATCTTCCCTTAACTGGAGAGCATTCATCACCGAACTGTTGGATAACACCCAATCATCATAACGCTTAGCAGGTTGGCGACAACTATCAGCGCAGATACTCTTCTTCAGCTCGTAGGATTCAATAGCTTTCTCCAGCCTTTGCTGACCGCCCTCCTGATCAACCCTTTGTCTGGCCTTAGCGACTTCCTGCGAAGCGCTCAACCGCTGACCATAAAGCCGGCATCTCACATTGGTACAAAAGCTGTCAAGAATATCATCATTATCAGGGCCCCATGTAGCATAATGAGACTCGTAAGCAGTCTGTTCATATTTCCTATCAACTCTTCCTTTTTTACCTTTCTTCTTACCCATAATAACACCGGAACTTGGGAAAAAATATTCCTATAAATAACTTTGGACTCGCTTTAAATAGCTCTTTTACTGATTTCTCCTAAGAGTCACTCCAGACCAGCCTCTTGAGCTTTTCTGCGGGCGATAAGGCGCCGAAGACAAACACACAACTCATAACCAGCTTCAAGACCTTCCTCTATAGAATCAAAGTATATGCGGTTCTCAGGATGGATCCTCCTGACAAAATGACAAGTACCTTTATGGATCTTATCAGAGCCTTTAGATGCGATGATCCGGCTTTCATCTTCAAGCTCATACTCGGGTTCAGGTTCTTCAACGAACGCTTCAGTCTCTTTAGGTTCTTCAAGATCCTCTTCCTGATGTTCTTCAACGACTTCAGCATTTTCCTTTCTTTCTTCAGAAGAAAAACCGCTGCCTTTGAGAGCAGCGATAAGATCCTCTTCATCATGATCACGGGTTTCTTCAGAAAAATCTCTGTCGTTCTCCTCGGTAGGCTCTTCAGATTCTTCTTTTTCAGATCTTTCTTTTTTAGTCTCTCTTTCTTTCTTTTCTCCTTCTTTTATCTCTTCTCTTTCACTCTCTTCAGTTTCCCATTCAGAGTCTTCTTCTTTGTTTTCTTCAGAGAATTCCAGGTCTTCCTCACGATCCTCTTTAATCTTAGGGTAAGGAGGTAATATCTCAACCTCTGATTCATCATTAGTCTCAGACCCTATCTTATCGTCAGAAAGAACAGTCTCCGAAATCTCATCATCTCTGGGAAAAGCCTTACGCAAACGTTCATTAAACGCTTTTCTTCTTTCAATCAGGGATTTTCTTTTCTCCTTTGTCAGAGGGACGATGCGATACTTATGCCTGTTCTTCTTTTCGCCTTTCTGGATGAGGTCTTTCTTGTCAAAAAGGATGTTGCATCTCTTGCAGAAGTACTTATAATGATCATTTCCCCGGACAGTGCCTCCGCAGATAGGACAAGCATCTTCAATCTCAAAGATGAACTGTCGCTCATAATCATCTAAAGAAAGATCTTTCTTCTTGGCATCTTCCTCCTCAAGCTCTTCAAGATCATCAAAATCCTCAAATTCTTCATCATCAGCGAAATTTTTTTTCATCTTCACTTATCATCTCTTTTTCTGTTATTGACAGGTTCCTTGTAGCTGCCCTTACGGTTCTTAAGAGGGTCAGGATCCTCATCTTCCTCAACAGTTTTCTTATCATTCTTTCTTTTATCTTTTTTCTTATCACCAGCCCTGTTCTGTCTTACTGGTTTCTTATTCTTCTGTCTCTTTTTCCTGAAGATGCTGCCGATCCTTGACATAAGACCGGGAGTCTCTTCAAAGGAGTTTAATATGGGGATGAGCGCGTCATCAAGAAGGTCAGAAGAAAAATGCTCTTTCAGGAGGGAAAAATTGTTTTCAGTAATCTCCTGATATTTCTTCTTATCCATCAGGAGTTCATAAACATCAGAGATAGTTTCCTGCGTCACCTTGTTATCGATGACGATGAATTTAAATCCTGCTTCCAGCATAGGATCAAGATTGGGGAACCTGCTGACTACAAGAGGTTTCCTATACGCACAGGCTTCAATCACCGGATTGCCGAACGCATCAGAACTATTAGGGTAAAGGATAAAATCTGCATGAACATAAGCA
>JALWQS010000055.1 GCA_027083015.1 Candidatus Woesearchaeota archaeon | reverse complement strand
GTTTATGTTTGGCGTATGGAACATATAGCTGTCAGGATTTTTGCTCTTCAGTGATATTAGAGATGCTATAGGATAGTTTTGTTTTTTCATGACGTGCAATGCAAGGCATGAATCTTTTCCTCCTGAAAACAATATTCCCAGACGCGGGTTTCCTCTGTTGTAGAATTTTCCTAGATAGTCTGATTTTAGTTTATACCCGTTCTTCTGCGCCAGTTTGGATATTGCTCTGTCGAACTTGCTTCCGTATTGCGCCGCTCTTTTTTTTCTTTGGGCCAACCAAGATGGTATTCCCAGGTCCTGCGCTATTTCTCTCAGTATTTTCTTGTTCTGTTTGTCATCTATCTTATACTTGGCAGGTATTTTCAGGCTGTAATCCACAAGTTGTTTGTCCAGGAATGGAAGTCTTAGTTCAAGGTTGTGGTTCATGCTTACGACATCGTCTCGGTATAGGTCTCTTTCATAGATTTTTCTTATTCCGCTCAGGCATTCATCATTGACATCTGCGGCTCCTTTGTGTCTTTCATAGCCTGCAAATATCTCTTCGCTTCCCAAACCTGAGAATATGACTTTGATGCCATCCTTGGCTGCCAGTTCACAGGCCGCGTAGAATGTCAGACCCACTCCCACCTTGACCACATTGTTGTCTTCTATCAACGGCACTACTTTTTCCAGATAATTTTCTACGTCTTTCAGTTTCAGTTTTTTGATCTTTAGCTTGAATCCAAGTTCTTTTGCCGCTTTCTTTGCCCACGCGAGGTCTTCTGCTTCGCTCATACTCTTCTCGTCGAGTGCTGCCACGTAACAGGTAAAGTCTAGGCCTGACTTTTTGCATAACCATGATATGAATGTTGAGTCTATACCGCCTGAGAATAGCACTCCAAATTTTTGGTCGGGTATTCTTTTCAGCACTGCTTCTGATAATAGGTCTAAGAGCTCGTTCTTGATCGTCTCCTTGTTTTTTCTTATTTGAGGTCGGACTTTGAAGAATTCTCTTGTATGAAGTGTTATCCTGCTTTTTTCTGCGTTGTTTTCTATTTTGTATTCCAGTATCTCTCTTGGATTCAGTTCTTTGATCTCTGTAAAGCCGTTCTTCTCTAAAGCTTTTCTTTCCGAGCAGAAGCCTTTCTCATTGTACCATATTGGTTTGACCCCTATTATATCCCTACAGACATATACTCTGTTTCCTGTCCAGTAAGCGAACGCGTATACTCCATCCAGCTCCTCAAGGGCTTTCTTCAGGTTTTCTACGCCTTTTTTTCCTGTAAGCGTTCTTTGTTCCAGAAGCTTGAGCAATATTTCAGAATCATTTTCTGCCTCGAAGTTGTATCTTGCGTTGATCTCCTTCCAGTTATAGATCTCACCATTCGCTATAAGCAGGCCTTTTTCTCCTCTTATCGGTTGTGGTTTGTATCCTACTACGCTATGAAGTACATGGCCTATAGCATTTTTTCCTGAAAGGTCTTTTGTCTTTTTTTTTAGTCCGGTGATCGTTCTTGAGTATTCTGTTCTTCCGTTAAGCCCCCCTACATTTATTCCGCATCCATCTTTGCCTCGGTTCTTTATCACTGCCAGTCCGGTGATGGCTTTTAGAACAGGCGTTTTCTTGGTTGAATATTCCTATTATTCCACACATTGGATT
>JALWQS010000054.1 GCA_027083015.1 Candidatus Woesearchaeota archaeon | reverse complement strand
TGCAAGGAGTTTAATACTCCGTCCTTTAGGGCGAGATTTTCAATCCCAAAAACTCGCCGTTAAGCGAGGGTCGTTAATACCCCTACCTTTAGGTTGGGGATAGACCCGAGTGGCGAGTTTTTGTTATTGCTGACTTGATATTGCAACTGCGGGCTTGCCCTACTCCACCTCGCTCACTCAACATCTCATTACGCTCGGTTCCTCGCGCCGCCACTATGCTCTCTCTTTGTTCGTGCATAACGGCAAAGGGGGCGGCGACGGTCAAGCCAAGAACGGATTAGCTAAGATATCACTTTTAGAGTGTTGCACTATCATTCTGGATAAGACAGCACGAAAATATGTGCTAAATATTTTTTATAGATGGCTCTTGATCTTTTCTATCAATGCTTCAGGCTGTCCTTTCTCGTATTTCTTTACAGGCCAGAACTTAAAACCGTCATCTTCTAAACGGGGGATTATGTGAAAATGGATGTGTGGAACCATCTGGCCAGCCACTTCAAAATTGTTCTGTGCAAGATTGAAACCTTTGCAACCTGTAGCTTCAAGAACTGCCTTAGCAAGCTTTTTAGACGCAGAGATCAGTTTAGCAAGGGTCTCATCAGGAGTATCAAGCAGGGTCTCAGTATGGACCTTTGGGATGACAAGTGTATGCCCATAATTATTAGGTGCAATGTCTAAGAAAGCAAAAATGTCTTCATCCTCATAGATCTTGTAAGAAGGTACCTCTCCTTTGGCGATCTTACAGAATATACAATCACTCATGTTATCAACCTCACATACTTTTTTACCAAGACAGCATTCAGGCAACAAGCATCATATCGAACAACAAATACCTAAGATATTTCTCGTAGATTACTGTCATATAAGTATCATAACATAACCTGCTAAGGCTAACAAAATACCGATATACTGATGAATCTTAAACCGTTCCTTAAGGAAAATACCTGCTAAGAGGAGAGTGAGTAAAGGCGCAACGACTATGATCTTGAAAGCTTTGTCTATCAGCAAGTGTGCAAAAGTGAAATAAAGGGATATAAGAGCGATCACTAAAGAGGCCATGCTGAGACCTAACCATCGCCAACTGTTCTTATCGGGCATGGTGACCAATCGTTTGAAAGGTCTTGAGAGCAGAGGAAAAAGGACAAACAGTAAGATGATTAAAGAGGTGTATACCAATGTTCTGTGAACACCGGCACTTCTGACAGTGAAATAAAAACCCAGACGATATATGCCTGCTAAAGCACCGGCAGCAAGAGCAAGAAGCGCACCTGGTTCAGAGTGAGAAACAAGATGCTTGGAGAAGAGTTTAGGTCTGAAACCGCCAATATCTCTGATTAAGGATAGCAAAAGCCCGACCAGTATCAGAGGAACAGCCAGATAATTGATAATCTTGTGGGAAACACCGAACAATACCCATGAGACAGGAGTGCTTATCAGGACAAAAGCAAAGATTGCAAGAAAGACGACTGAGACAGAACCGCGAGCGACAGCTTGGTAGAATAAGTAAAGCCCTGCAACACCGACCAGAGACATGACAAGAAGAGAAGCGACAGCAAGATTATTGGGCATCTTGAATGAAAGGGTGAAAAGACCGACCACAAGCAGGGTCAGAGTTCCGATTAGTTGATGAAAAAAAAGATTTGTATAAGCGCCAAGCTTTATGGTTTTCTTGAGAAAAAAGGTATGAAAGCCTAAAGCCAATAATACAATTCCCGCTAAGATTTCGCCTGTCATCCTAACAACTCCTTATATATCGCATAAGTATGTTAATGATACTTTTTCAATCAATAATTCAATCAATAATTATCTCAAGCCTCCAGCTTGATCACGCCAATAAGTTCTTGGGGCTTACTGAGCTTATACTTAGCCAAGGGTTCTGCTTCTTTATCAAATTTATCCCATTTTGCGAGGACAAAAGGAATATCTAACGCTTTGCAAGCTTTAGCATCCTCAAGAGCGTTACCGACATATATGATAGGCCTGCCGAACTTTTTGACAAAAAAAGTTAATGTATCTGTTTTTGAAGGTTGCTGATCCAACGGACCTTTGATCGTATAATCAAACAGATCCTTGAGCCCCAGCAGCTTAAGAGCAGGATCCAGAGAATCCTCAGGGGCTGTGGATACCAAAGCGATATCAAACTTAGGCTTAAGATCGACGATAACATCAAGGATGCCGTCAACAAGAACGCCCTTGCCTTCCTTTCTGATCCTTGCTAAGTACAGCATCTGGAAAAGATTGCGTGCGAGACGGACCATGATCCTCTTATCAGCAGGGTCCTTATGGTCAAGACCTGTAAGCTTTTCTAAAGCGAAGAAGACATCACCGAAATAATCCTTCTTATTGCCAAGCCGGCGTACTTTAGCGCTCTTAGTAAGATAACCCATTACCTTAAACCAATCTTGATGAGCCTTATCAGTCTCAGATGTCTTGATCAAAGTGCCGTCAAAATCAAAAGCGATTATCTTTTTCATATTCCCTCAAGCCCCCAAGAAACAGATTATGATGAATATTTTTAAGGGTTTCGATTATAAATGATGATATGCTGTTCTGTCAACTATCACAGAAGGCTGACCAAACTGCTATCCTCCTATATGGTGTTTGACCCATTCAATGATCAGCTCTAATACTCTTTGCCGATGTTCAGGATCTCTGAACCAATGGTCTGCACCTTCGATTATTTCAAGCTGCTTCGGTTCATTAGCAGCAAAAAAAAGATCTCTGGAACTTTCCCATCTTACAGAAAAATCATTGCTGCCATGAACAAAAAGTACTGGTATAGAGAGTTTTTTCAGTTCTTCTTTAGGATTATACCTTTGCAGGTGACTGATGAATGACTTGTTGATCCTGCCAAACAGGTGGTGGACAGTATACCCTTTGGTCTTTATCTCATTAAGCATGCCATCAGAAAAATGATGTAAGTGGTTAGTAAGGTCAGAACTAGCACTTAGAAGAACAAGACATTTTACACGTTCATCACGGGCAGCCGCTAATAGGCCGACATCTGCGCCCATCCCATGACCGATGAGTGTTGCCTTACCGGGTGTTATCATATCAAGCTCCTCACAAAAACTGATAGCAGATAACACATCATCTATCTCCTGGGTTATCGTGTTCTCCTCAAGCTTACCTTCTGATTGTCCATGACCGTGAAAATCAAACCTTAAAGTGGCATAACCATATGGGTAAAGAAAATTAGCTATGTTGACGATAAGCTCATGGTCAGAATTAGACGCGAACTTATGCAGGACTATGACGAGAGGAAACTCTGAACGATCGACAGAGTCGGGCCATTTGAGCACTCCGTGAAGTGCGTGGTGCAGACTGTTCTGAAATATTATCTCTTTGACAGGCATGTTTTTCCTCCGGATGTATCTTATGATAAGTATAGTGGTACGTGAGTATTCACGGGTATTTCCTGACTCTTAAAATATTTCTTGGACGATCATAATTTTACGAACTTGACCTTGTCCTCCGGTATGTCAAGGATGGCTATTGTACCTTCGCTATGCCAGTAATGCGCGCCTGGATTTATTATGTGCGTACCTTTTATGTGCTCATCTCTCTTCTTGTGGGTATGGCCATGAAGTATATAATCATAAGAACCGATCTTTTCAGGCGCGTACTCATCAGGAGGTTTATGCATGACAAAAAAGGTCTTTCCTGATTCAGAAAATTCTGAATATGTGCCCAGGAACTCAAAACTCATTTCCTCACAGACTTTCTTGATCATTTGAATGTCACCATCACAATTGCCAAGGACAAGCTTCAACCTTATACCCTTAAAATGTTTCAAAGTGGCAGGAGCTACGATATCGCCGCAATGGACAACATAAGAGACACCTTCCTGCTTGAAGACAGATACTGCCTTTAGGATATTATCTACATTATCATGTGTATCTGAGATTATACCAATTTTCATCTTTTTTTTGCACCCACCAATTTTTTCTCACAGGTACCAAAGACATAACCGATGATTGGCTCACCAGAAGTACAGGCAAAACAAGCATTGTTGAAGTCTTTCTCAACAAAACCGCCTGAAACAGAACTGTTTATAGTACTGTTTATCTTAGCGCAGACAGGAATATAATCTCCTGGACATGTAAGCTTACCGACGAATTGATCGCCACAGACAGTGATATTCGTTCCTGGTTTACAGTACCCTCGGTAATAAGCCCATTCCTCACACCAAGAACCGTCATGAAAAGTACAGATGCCGTACTCATTACCCTTGACATCCTTTCTTGATGACCATGAAAAACCCTGATCTACGCAGTATTTAGAGGCAGGATTCGCGATCCCGGTCTTGACAGCTTCCCACTTCTCAGCCTGTTCCTGATTAGTGCCCATATATTTTTGAGGCTTGCCATGACCGCAGCCAGAAAGAGACAGCAAAAGGAAAGACAATAATACTATGGACGGGAACATGAACACCAAAGGTCTTTTCCTGATGGATAGTCTCATGTTATTACCTCTTTTCGCTTGGACAATGCTTGGACAATATATCTGAAGAAAATAAGAGAAGGGGTTTATATAATTTATTGAAATATGAACTGTGATCTTGAATGAACCAAAATCTTGATCTGTTAATGTTCTCTCAAGATGGCTAAGTATTAGTCATATAGATACAAGGTATAGAGATATAAGGTATTGCATATAAGAGGGCGTTACAGATACAAAGATATAAATATCAAAAACTGAACAGGTAAGGCATGGCTTATTCCCACTCTAAGATAAACATGTTCAGGCAATGCCGGTTCAGATACAAATGCCACTATGTAGATAAGGTAGAGGTTGAGGTCTCGACAACAGTAGAAGCATTCATGGGAGATGTTGTCCATCAAGTGCTGGAAAAGCTTTACAGGGATGTACAGCATCAGAAGATCCCTTCTGCTGAAGAACTTCTTGAACACTATCATGAGTTATGGAATAGGGGCTGGGCTGATGATATAAAGATCGCTAAGGAAGAATATACTGAAGAAAACTACAAAGCTATGGGAGAGAAATACATCAGAGACTATTACGAACATTACCGGCCATTTGATCAGATGACGACGATAGGTGTCGAGACAAAAGATTTTCTGACATTGCCTGACGGAAACAGGTGGCACGTACGCATAGACCGGTTAAGCTACATAAAAGACACCTACTACGTATGCGACTATAAGACTAACAGCTCCATGAAGACTCAAGAAGACGCAGATTCCGATGAACAACTGGCCATGTATTCCATCTGGGTTAAAGATAAGTTCAAAGACGCAAAAAAAGTTGTGCTCTTATGGCATATGCTGGCCTTTGACAAAGAGGTCAGGTCAGAACGTACAGACGAACAGCTGAAAACATTGCAAGAGGATGTCATGAAGACTATCAAAGAGATAGAGACCTGTAAGGAATGGCCTACAAACGTGACGCGCCTGTGTGACTGGTGTGAATACAAAGAAATATGCCCTTCATTCAGGCATGCGACTACTCTGGAGAATAAGACAACGGAAGAGTTCAAAGCTGACGACGGTGTAAAACTCGTTGATGAGTACAGTGAGCTAAGCGAACAAAAAAGAATTGCTGAGAAAAAGCTGGAAGAGCTGAAAGAAAAGCTGGTGTTGTTCTCTGAGCAACAAGGGGTAGATACTATTTACGGATCCAACAGGAAGGTGAGCGTGAAAGAATATGAGAGGATTATCATGCCCGAAGGGGAAGAGAAAGAAGCGCTCATAAGACTGTTGAAAGAGAAAGGACTTTATGACAAGTTGTCAAGCATTAACTACCAAATGTTTAACTCGTCGGTGCTGCGGGGAGAGATCGATCCTGACATTGCAGGATCCATCGACAAAGAGAAAGCTCACCGTATCACTCTCTCAAAAAGAACTGATGTCTGAATATGTGCTGGGGCAATATTCTTCTTAAAGATCTTTTTGTAGAAAGGTGTTCTTGTAAAAAATGTTTTCCTGATAATATGTTTTCTTGACCGCATATATTCGATGGTCTGCAGAGGGAAAGAAAGAAGTTGTCCCAAAACAGTGTTAAAAAAACTATATAAGAGTCAGATGACCAATAGGTGCTGAGGAGGTGCTGGAGCATACCAACAAGATTGTCTGACTGATCCAAAACATAGGAGGGGGCTTAATGGTCTATTTCATACACAAAGCTGAAAATCCGTTGGGAAAAGGAGAGCTTAATCCTGCGCAGAGAGTTGTCATATCTACCAGAGGTGGACCGAAAGAAGCAAGATATGTCGCTGACCATCTGGGACTAAAGAATGTCCATCCCGACACGATAATAAAACATAGGGTGTTTGATGATGACGAATACTTAGCTACGTTCCAGACAAAAAGATGTTTGGATGAAGATGGGCAGGAATTTGCCAGATATCTCCTGAACTATTATCCTGATGCTGAGAGGTTTATAGAAGAAACCTATGCAGAACAGGGCGGTATAGAGCTGCTGAATACTTATAGTGCCAGACCCGACGATGAACAATATCCTGTGCTTCTTCAGAGGGTAAGAGAACGTTACCAAGCGAGATTCGGCTTCGGACTGGAGGGTATGGTGGTCTACATTACACACACCTTATCAAACCACCTGAGCGTACAGGACCTTGCGTGGAGGATAGGCACATTGGCTGAAACAGCAAAGCAGAACGGAGCAAGTGCTGTCGTACTGCTGGCATACTCTTTGCCTTATGGGGCGCAGGAAAGGGGAGTTCATGATCTTGAGCATAAAAGGATGCAGGATGAAGAGTCAAGAAGAAGATATGATGGTCAGGGAAAAACATTGCAGACCTTCTTCAAACACCTGATTACCAAGGGCGTAGATTCTGTGGTGTTTCCACATGCACATGCGTTGAAAGAGACGATGCAGATAGCAGAAGAGGTCAATGAATGGTACAGGCCGATGTACGAACAGGCCTTAAGGACAGGAAGCACCGACAGGCATCATATCAAGCCCGTACATCTCGACCTGGCGCCGATAATAGGAAGTTTCTTCACACAAAAAGGCGAGAATATCCTGGAACTTGATCTGTCAAACAGTGGAAAAAGAATTCTGTTCCTATCACCTGATGCGGGAGCGCGAGGATTTGTGAAAGCAGTTAGAAAAAAGTCGGGGTTGAAGAATTCCTCATTAGCTACTATGAGTAAAAGAAGGGACAGGACCGGAAAAGTGGTCATGCTTAAGCTCAAGGATGTGGAAGGATTGGAGAATGGACTGGACAACATGCAAGTGCTGGTGTTCGATGATGCGATAAGAAGCGGAGGAACGATGCAAAGAAACATAGAGGTCTTAAGGGGAGTCTATAAGGGCGATATGAGAAGAGATGAGAGATTGCTGGGGACGCCGGAACGGGTATTGATATACGCTACAAGAACTAACTTCACGCATAAAGCAGTGGATGTGCTCTCATCAAAATCTATTGATGGTATAGTTATAACCAATTCTGACGCGCGAGGTTTCACTAATTTTGGTATGCTGGAACATAAGACATTGCAGATCTACATAAATTTCATGATGGCAACAGCAGCTAAGTGTCTGGAGAGGGGTGAAGACCCTAACAGAGTCCTGACACCGGAATTCATAAGAGAGAATGATCTTCTGAAAGTAGACTTACCTCATGGGTTAAGGCATCATAGGGGAAACAAGGGATATCATTATATGTGATCTCGCAATACTTGTTCACTTGCCAAATCTGCGTTCTCTCTTGTTGAATTGTGAGATACACTGTAGAAGGTCTTCTTTCTCAAACTCAGGCCAGGTCTTTTGAAGAAAAAACCATTCACTATACCATGACTGCCAGATCAGGAAATTAGAAGTCCTATGATCGCCGCCTGTCCTGATGATAAAAGCGGGCTGATCTTTCATGTAAAGATTATCTTCAAAGATTTCTTTATTGATTTGTTCAGGAGACAGGTCGCCGCTCTTTATTTTCTCAGCTATTTTTCTGGTAGCATCGATGATCTCTTCCTGGCCGCCATAAGCCATAGCAAAATTGACCTTATATGACTTATGATCCCTGGTAAATTCCATAAGATCAAGCATAGCATCATATACGTCCTTTGGAAAAAGGTGGATGCGCCCTATAAAATTGACCTTAAGATCATATTTCCTGATATTTTCCCTGAGTCTCTTATCAGAAAAAGTCTCGCGAAATATCTTCATGAGCATATCAAACTCTTCTTTTGGACGGTTGAAGTTCTGCATAGAAAAGGTGTAAAGGGTGAGTTCATCAATCCCTATCTCTTTGCACCACTCAAACAGTTTTTCAATCTTCTTAGCGCCCCATTCATGGCCTTTCCAGGGTTTCATCATCAGGCGCTTAGCAAACCTGCGGTTACCATCAAGGATTATGCCAATGTGCTTAGGGACATCCATACTACTGGTGTTTGTATCGTTTGTATCAACAGCTTTAGATTCAGATAATTCGGTCATCATAGCCAAGTAGAATAAAATGATTTATAAATATTTTTACCTGTACATCAAGAACGGGCAATAGAATAAACAAGCCTGTAAGAAAAAAATGGGAAAGAATGAAAATGGATGATAAGAACATAGAAGAAGACCTTATCAGAGTAGCAGAGGAAGAAGAGAAACGATTAGCAGAAGGAAAAGAGAAGCCCCGATCAAGACGAAAGATAAGGATAAGAGGGAAAGAAGTTCATATAGGAAGCATTATTGGAGGTTTATTTCTTGCACTGCTTATAATAGTCATGGTTGTGCCTTATTATGGGATCAAAGAAGATCCTGAACCGAGGAACTTGCCGGGCAAAGAAGTGATACCGGAAAACATTGCTTATCTGGCGGGTATCAACAACAGTTCAGCTGTGAAGATATCGCGTGAGTACAGAAACAACTACCTGAAGATGATGTTGTCTGATGAAGCGCCTATAAGAAACATGGCTTCAAGGATTGTTGCACAAAGCTGTCCAGCAGTAAAAGTTTGTCAGGCAAAAGCGTTGTTCTATTGGGTAAGAGATAATATAGAATATGTAAGTGACCCGCCAAAAGGGTACCTTGATAACCCATATGAAGTATTGTACACGGGAGGGGCAGACTGCGACGGACTGTCAATATTGTTGGCCAATCTGTTGCAAGCAGTAGGAATCCGTACAAGACTGGCATTCATACCGAATCACGTCTATGTTCAGGTAATGATAGCTGACGCGCCGAAAAAATACAAAGAGAAAGACGGGTGGATAACATTGGATTCTACTTGTAAACGATGTGAATTCGGAGAGGTGCCGATATCAACGTGGAAAGAAGAGAATAAATATTATCTGTATATCTGAATCGCTGTACTAGACATATGAGTAGTTGATTAATTAGCGATTATATTAATCCGGGTATGTCTATGCTATAACATATCAGGGTCATACCTAATAAGCTCTCAAAACTGGTTATACAATACTATTGTAATAAATAGAATAACACCTTTCCTATCAGAGTCAAAAAATTTAAAAAACCGTTTCTAACAGTAAGAAACATGGTTTTAGCAGAAACGACAGAATTGAGGCAGATACTGGCAAGGTGTGGAAGCAGAGAGGAAAAAGCTGAAACATTGGAAGCATATATTGAAAAAGACAGATATGCAGCAGATGTCTGTCATAATAGAACAACGTATTCTAAACTTATAGAGCCGATAACAGAAAAGAAAGACTGGCTCCTGAGATGTGACAGGATTGATGCAGAATATGATAGTTATGTACGAAAAGTGATAGGATCTATGAACTTGATAGGTTTGACAGAGTTGGATCCTGAGCTGTATACTACAGAAGGAAGATCTGTAAGAGAGGAGGGACGTAAAAGGGCTGTTTCAGGAGCAGGAGCGATGCTTATGGGGGTGGGAGCAGTCGTCTCTTATGTGATGGCCAGCAAAGGTGCAGATATAGGTACATCTTTAGCAAAGAATGGTGTCGCAGCTATAATTGTCACTGCAGTCTTGGGAAAGCTGACAGCAGTCATGGACAGGGCAAGGATAGAACTTGAGATGAAATATCTGGAAAGGCAGGCCGAGATGAATGACCAATACTTAAGAAAAGAATACTTCTTGACCTATAATGGCAGATAAGAAGACCTGAAAAAGAACATAGGAGTTCCTGTTAATCTCTTTTCAAATCGCATATTTTGCTAGGAGAATTTTTGGCGCAAAAAATGTGCTGGGGCTTGGTTTGCATCTTCTATTGATAAGCAAACAATGTCAAAAACCGCCACATTTATAAATGACCTCTTCTCTGGCAAAAACATTGTAATACTTTATGATTGTGCATAAACCCGCAGACTAACGCCGATTAAGGAGGTTAGGAGGGTGGAGTGATTAGTATGGATAAAACAGAAGTCAAAAAAGCCTTGGAAGAACTAAAGAAGAGTTCTAAGAAACGCAAATTCTCTCAACGAATAGAACTGATTGTAAATCTTAAAGGTCTTACTCTAAAAAAACCTGAAGAGCAGGTAGATATCTACGTACCATTACACTTTTCTACAGGAAAACCATTAAAGATAGCTGCGCTTGTAGGTCCTGAATTGAAGGAAGAAGGAGAGAAAGTTATGGAGACCTGCATCCTTGAAAGTGATTTTGAAAAATATCAGAAAGATAAGAAACTTATCAAGAAACTAGCATCCGAACATGCTTATTTCGTAGCACAGGCTAACATAATGCCAAAAGTGGCTCAGACCTTTGGTAAGGTATTGGGAACAAGAGGGAAGATGCCAAATCCTAAAGCAGGATGCGTCGTGCCTCCAAAAGCCGCACTAAAACCCTTGCATGACAGGTTGCAAAAGACGATTCATCTGAAAGCAAAAACACAGCCCACAATAAAGGTAGCAGTAGGTATCGAAGGGCAGAATGAGGATGAAGTAGCAGATAACATAATGACTGCTTTCAATGCATTGGTGCATAAGTTACCGAATGAAGAGAATAATATAAAGAATGTTCTGGTCAAGTACACGATGGGAACACCAGTAAAGATAAAACATACGTGATAATAAATTATAACTGATAATCAAATATAATTATACATAAGAAGAAATAGCTGATAACAAATGGCAGACATAAAAAAAGCAAATAGGATCCCTGAACATAAGAAGAAGACCGTACAGGAATTTGTCAAGCTCATAAAAGATTACCCTATCATAGGAGTAGTCAATATGGAAAACCTTCCTACAAAACAGCTTCAGAACATGAGAGCGCAACTAAGAGGAAAGGTCGTTCTCAAGATGGCAAAACGCAGGCTCATAAAGATAGCCATTGAACAAGCTGCTAAAGACAAGGAGGGCATAGAGAAACTTGTACCTTACATGAAGGGCATGCCTGCACTCATATTCACAAAAGATAATCCGTTCAGGCTGGCGAATACGCTGCAAAAGAACAAATCGACAGCTCCGATAAAAGCTGGTCAGACGACACCAAAAGACATAATCGTCCCTGCAGGACCTACAGGTTTCGCTCCAGGACCAGTGATAGGCCAGCTCGGAAGCGTTGGTATAGCAGCAGGTATTGACGGCGGAAAAGTGGTCATAAAGAAAGACTCTCAAGTAGCTAAAGAAGGCGATGTTATCAATGCAGAACTTGCAGGTCTTCTGACGAGATTAGGGATAGAACCTATGGAGATAGGACTGGACCTTACTGCAGTGTATGAGAACGGAGAAATATTTGAGAAAAAGATACTGGTCATTGATGAAGAAGAGTATACCAACAAGTTCGTAGATGCTCACAGGTGGGCTTTCAACCTTGCGATGGAAGCAGGAATCCTGACAAAAGAGACTACAGAACTGATGTTACAGAAAGCATTCAATGATGCAAAAGCACTGGCAGTAGGCCAGGCGATATACGCAAAAGAGGTAATGTCAGACTTATTGATAAAAGCACATAACCAGATGAACAGTCTTAAGTCCATCACTGGTTAATGATAGTTAATCGGAGGGAATTAAAATGGAATATGTATATGCCGCAATGTTACTGCATAAAGCAGGCAAAGAGGTCACTGAAGATTCAGTCAAAAAGGTGCTAGAAGCAGCAGGCGTAACAGTTGATGCTGCTAGAGTCAAAGCTCTTGTCGCAGCTCTGGAAGGAGTGAATATTGATGAAGCAATAGAAAAAGCAGCAGTCGTCGCAGCTCCAGCAGCCGCTCCAGCAGCAAGTGCAGAAGCCGCACCTGCAGAAGCGAAAAAAGAAGAGAAGAAAGAAGACGATAGTAAATCACAAGAGCAAGCAGCTGCAGGACTCGGAGCACTGTTCGGATAGAGCGGACAAAATAAATTTTTTTAATTTTTATAAGACAGATCTTATGGTCTGGATAAGATATATGATATATGCTGCGCCTTTAAGCGCAAGAGGTCAGTGAACCAATATGGTAAGTGAAGAGGAAAAAAAGAAGATACAAGAAGAGATCAAGGCAAAAACTCAGGAGCTTAACGCTCTAAAAGATGTCCTTAATGATATTCATAAAGAAAAAGAAGCCTGGTTTGAGAAGAGAAGACAGATAACCGGGGAGATAAACGCTGTTTCTAAACGATTAAGAGAGGCCAAAGGCAAAAGGAACACCTTTACCAAACAGGTCAAAGACTCAAAGAAAAGAAGGGATGAGCTTAATAAGCAGATAAAAGAGAAGGTTGCTGAGCTCAAAAAATTCCAGAAAGAGAAAGATCAGGTAACGAAAAGGTTTGGGTTCAAGATAGACCCCACACGTTTACAAAAGGATATTGAAGCGATAGAATTCAGGATAGAAACTGAAGCATTACCCTTCTCTGTTGAACAAAGATACATGAAGCAACTGGCTGAAAAGAAAAAACTTCTGGAACAGAGCCAGGAAGTTAGCGGTATATTCAAACAAGTTCATGATTTGCAAAAAGAACTCCAGAAGATAAGGAAAAAAGCAGACGAAGCGCATAAGAAGGTACAGCAAAAAGCTGATGAATCACAATCATTCCATGAAGAAGTGGTGGAACTCACTCAGGAACTGAAAGAACTGCGTGCAAAAGAGGATGAAGCCTTAAAACACTTCGTCCAGTGGAAACAGAAATACAATGAACAGAATGACAAGGTAAAAGCTAAGCAGGCAGAGATCCGTGAGTTGAAAGAAAAGATAGGAGAAGTCGTCAAGGAAGAAAAAGAGAAGAAGAAAAAGAAAGATGAGAAGAAACTTGCAGAAACGAAAAGAGATGTGGAAGAGAAGATCAAGAAAAAGATGACCCTGACGACAGAAGACCTGTTGGCTTTCCAGGCAGAAGTTTCGATGAAAAAACAGAAGAATCAACGGTCAACAACCACCAAACAAGCATAAACTAATTCTTTTTATAAGTGCTGACAGATCTGCTGAGCGATCAGTAAAGGTTAGTCACAAAAGGATGTCCTTTAAAAGGCTCTGACAAATAATTTAAACCTGTACACTTTTTCTTCGAACATGATTCTCAAATCATTAAGGCTCAAGAACATAAGAAGCTATTCTGAAGAAGTGCTGAATTTCCCTACAGGATCAATACTTCTAGCCGGGGATATAGGGGCTGGAAAAAGCTCTATACTGCATGCAGTAGAATTTGCCCTGTTCGGGACGAGAAGAGACCTGTCAGGAGATGCATTGCTAAGGAAAGGAGAGCATCAGGGTGAAGCAGAACTTACATTTCTGTTGGGTGAGAAGGAGATAAGCATCAAAAGAACGCTCAAAAAGACGAAAGATGGAGTAGCTCAGGGAACAGGATACATAATTATAGATGGGGTGCGGCAAGACCTGACGACGACAGAGCTCAAAGCTAAGATGCTTGCTCTTTTAGGTTACCCTGCCGAATTGCTGACCCGATCAAAAGCGCTCATATACAGATACACGGTCTACACGCCACAGGAAGAGATGAAGCAGATACTTTTTGACAATGCAGACAACAGGATAGACACATTAAGGAAAGTGTTCGGTATAGACAAGTACAAGAAGATCATAGAAAATGCTCAGATATACACCAAAAGATTGAGGGATGAAAGGAGAAGACTGGAAGGAAGCGTGGAAGACCTGCCGATGAAAGAGAAAGCGTTGGCAGTGAGAAGAGAAGAAACAGAAAGACTAAGGCAAGAATTGAGTAAGAGGACAGCAAGACTTATGATAACTCAGGAAAAAAGAGCAGAACAGCAGAAAGAGACAGAAAAGAAAGAACAGATGTTGAAAGAACTTCTTGAACTGAAGAAAAAAAATGAACTTCTTGATGCAAAACTGAAAGAGATAATACGCCAAAGAGCCAGAAACATAGATGAGATTTCAATAACTGCAGAAAAGATAAAGAGAACGGAAAGTGCGATGGAAGAGATGGCTTTCGCAGAAAGGCAATACCCTGAAGTAGACAGCGTCGAGAAAGCACTGGAAGAGAAAGAGAAGGCACTCAGGGATGTGGAGGCCAAAAAGACAAGACTGTTAGAGACGAAGCGACACCTGATACAGAAGATTGAAGAGACAGAAAGAAGGATTGAGGAGAAGAATAAAGGGGCTTACCTGTTGGAAGAGAAAAAAAAGATGATCAGTGAGTTTCTGGAAACACTCAAAGAGAAAGACCTCCTAAGAGAAGGCATAGAAGACTCGGAAAAAGCGGTTAAAGAACTGGAACAAAAACTAACAGAGTTAAGGACTAAGAAGGAAGCTTCACAATCATTAAAAGAGAAGATACTGGCGCTGGATAGATGCCCTACGTGTATGCAGACAGTGACTGCTGAACATAAAGAGAAGATTTCGACTGCAGAGAACGAGAAGATCCGACAATATTCTGTACAACTGGAAGCGCTTAGGAGAAAAAGGGACGAGTTCATTCAAAGATTGGAAGAGTACAGGAAGAAAAATGATGAGCTGATAGAGACTGAGAGGAAGATTGCGCAGATAAAGACCGAACTGACGAATCTTGAAGAAGTGAATAGAGAGATAGAGAAACTGAAGAAGATAACTGACTTGCTCAACAAGGAGAAGATCGGTCTGTTCAGAGCGCTGGAAGAGACAGATGATGCTGTTATAGATCAGTTAAGGAATGAGGTTGAAGAGAACAAAAGGCTGCTTCATGATATACACAAATACAAGATACAGCTACAAAAATACCTGTCCTATAAACAGCTGATAGAGGAGAAAGAAGCAAGACTCAGGGCATTGACCCTGACCAACAATGAACTTAAAGAACGGGTAAAAGACATAAACCTGGAAAAGATAAAGATAAGTGAAGATCTGGAGCGTATGAAGACTGCAGAGAATGAGTACAGAATAGCGAAAGAAGAGCTTGATGAAAAGCTTAAAGAAGAACGACAGGCAGAGATAGCGGTGGAAGGAAAGAAAAAAGAGCTTGAAGGCATGGAACGGCTTGTTGAAGTGTTAAGAACTGATGTTGAAGAGAAAAAGAAGAATCTACAAAGGATCAGAAGTATAAGCTCCATCAATGAATGGTTGGATAAGCTGTTCATCAACCTTATGAACACGATGGAAAGGCATGTTATGATCAAGATCCATCAGCAGTTTAATGAACTGTTCAGCCAATGGTTCGGCCTGCTCATTGACGATGACACCCTGAATGTGCGCTTAGATGATAGTTTCTGTCCGGTAGTGGTGCAGAATGGTTACGAGACTTATGTTGAGCATCTGAGCGGAGGAGAAAAAACTGCGATCGCACTCGCTTACCGATTGGCTCTGAACAAGGTAGTCAATGACATCGTGGATACCATAAAGACTAAAGACCTGATAATACTTGATGAACCTACTGACGGTTTCAGCTCAGAACAGTTGGATAAGGTGAGGGAAGTGCTGGAACAGCTGAATATGAAACAGATAATCATAGTCTCTCATGAACAGAAGATAGAAAGCTTTGTCAATAACGTCATACGGGTAAACAAGAACGACCACCTGAGCAGGATAGTTGTATAGGTTCAGATGAGACATGGACAATACAGATTTTAGATTTAGAAAATTAAGAGGAGCAATGGTGCATACTGACGCCCCTGGGCGAACAGCAGGTAATAATTCTTGCCGAACAGATAAGGATCATAAGAGGGGATATGAACTTCTTGTAAAGAGCAGTGAAGAATATGCTGACATAATGATTGTTACAAACTGATTTCTAAAGAAAAAACAAGAATCTGGCTTGATAAGTTTTAAAAACTCAGACGCATCAACAAGATATGGGATGCTGAGAGAACAATATTATGATCAGATTATCTTCTTAAGGAAAGCAGATACTTCAGTCCAATACTTGAGGGCGCGATTGGATGATGCTAGAAAAGAAGAGTTTGAAACTATTATGAAGAGACGTAGCTATACTGCGCGTCTGGAAGAGGAAGTTCTGGAATATGAGCAAAGGATCGGAATAAAACAAGAGATAGATCAAGAAGAGCTACCTATCAAAGCAGGTTTTGGTCTTTTAGAGCGGATAACTGAGCTTTTGGAAAGGAGAGATTCTGCATTTGAAAAGCACATTGCAAAGAGACTGAACGCGCCATTGGCAGATATGTGCGTTTCGTACATAGAACAGTCAGCCGACACCATACCTGAACTTTATCACGTCGCAGCTATTTGTTACACGCCATTCACCAGGATTTCACAGGATGATATGATAGTTCTCTTATACAGAGGTCTTATGAGGCACCCAAAAGACCCGGTAATCATGCAAGACTTGGGATTTGAACTGGTGGGTAGAGTGTATGAAGAACTGAAAAAAGAAAACTGGGACTTGGCGGCTTTCTGGGCAGATAAAGCAGAACACCTTATAAGGAAAGCAGTCCAAAAGACTGATTACCGTGGAGATCAGAGTCTATTCTCTCTGTTAAGGATAAACAAAAGCCGTGAATTAGCCAGATTTAGACAACAGGTGAGAGTGGCGAGACCTTAATGGATCGTCGTAATAATAAAAAGAAAGAGAAATTTAAAAAGTTGTCTTAGACAGACCTTACAGCAGGATTATTCCAGGAAGGCTTGTTATTACGGCCGCTGGACTCCTGATGCTCATAATTATAACCGTTATCGGAATAACCTGACCTGTGCGCAGACCTTTGAGATCTGGAAAATCCTTTTCTGCGACCAGATCCTTGCCGTCCATGCTGACGGAAATCCCTTCTGGATTGGCCCATATCAAAAGGCATCTTCTTGAAATCTTCTTTAGGGAGAAGCTTCACATCGATAGGGAACCTGTTAAGGATATGGCTGAAAGCCTCATGATCCCGATCGCTAAGAAGGGTGATAGCTTTTCCTGACTCTCCGGCACGGGCAGTACGTCCTACGCGGTGGATGTATTCTTCAGGATCCTGTGAAAGATCATAATTTATGACGTGGCTGACGCCGTTTATGTCAAGACCGCGCGCAGCAACAGCGCTGGCGACAAGGACTTTCGTCCCTTTCTTGAATTTTTCTATGACTATCTCTCTCTTCTTTTGGGTGAGCTTTCCGTGGATCATCTCAGCTTTTATGCCTTGTTTCCTAAGATTTCTTGCAACTGCATCAACAGTTTTCCTGGCAGAACAAAATACGATGACGCGGTCAGTATCTTCTTTCTCAAGAAGGTGCATCAACAAAGAAAACTTCTCATGCTGCTTGACATTATAGTAGTACTGTTCCAGGAAATCATCCTTAACATGCGTCTCTGCTTTGATAGTGACATACTCTCTCATATACTTTGATTTTAGACGGTTTATCTCATCGCCGATAGTCGCTCCGAAGAGTAGGATCTGACGATCCTTAGGAGCCTGAGAAAGTATTTGATCAATATCTTCTATAAAACCCATATCGACCATCTTATCAGCCTCGTCAAGAATGACTGTATGGATCCTCTTTAGGTCAAAATTATTCTGGCGCATATGGTCAAGAAGCCGGCCAGTCGTCGCTACAGCGATTTCTGATTTGGCCAAAGCTTCTATTTGAGGATTATAACCGACACCTCCATAAACAGTTGCTATCCTTAAACCCAGATCCTTGCTGTACTTCTTCAGCTCATTCGCTATCTGTACAGCCAGTTCTCTTGTAGGTGCAAGAACGATAGCTTGAAGCCCTTGACCTTTTCTGATCTTCTCCAATAAGGGGATGCCAAAAGCAAGAGTCTTGCCAGAACCTGTCTTTGAGATTCCTATGATGTCCTTGCCCTGTTTAATAACTGGTATAGACTTTTCCTGAACCATGGTGGGTTCAGTGATGTTTTGTTCTGCCAGAGCCTTTATTATCTCGGGCATAATATTGAGTTCACTAAATTTCATTTATATCTCTCCATATTAAAGCATCTGAATGATAACAGCTTATCTTTATGGATTGATTGATCAATCATCTGTGCTATCCTTGCTGTTTATTAAGTACTTTATAGTGCTATTACAGCGGATACAGATTATATAAGCTATACATCTTGTGCTTTATGTATCAATCTTGGAAATCGTGGTTTCACGATGAAACAGAATTAGTGTGAATCATTATTCTTTCCAATCTGCTTCTTCATTCCAATATAAGAAAAAGTTTCAGGTTCGTTTATAAATCTTTCGCAAATAATAATGGTTTATTTATAAATAAAATAATCTATAGCATTAATTTGTCTAATCAGTAAACTATGGGCGAGGCTCTTGCTTCTTAAGATAAAAAGGAATGAACTGCTGATCTAGACATTATTGGGCATTGTTGGATATTATTATCGCTGTTTGTTTGAGATTGGCTTTGCATCTTCTGCCGTCAAGCGAATAATATCATAATTCATAAGACTTAATAATCATTAGATTTCCAACACTACAAAAGTATGAACTGATGAAAAAGATGAAAAGACAGGTAAAAAACACAATAAAAAGAGAGAAACAGGAAAGATTGTCTCTCCGTAAGATATTCTTGGCAATAGGTCTGATGATAAGCCTAGTTGTAATTATCTTGTTGGCAGGGTGTCAACAGAACATTCCTGCAGAAAAAACAACAACAGATGCAGAACTACAAGACCTAGTCACAAGATTTGCTGTGCCAAAAGAGATGACTGCTGCTGAGATGAAAGCTTACCTTCAATCAAACCTTAATTATACGGAAGATCCGTACAGGAGCTATCTGAAATCGATAATTGATTATTTCTCAAGAGTTGATAGAGCGTTCAATGTTTTCCAAGAAAGGTATAGCGAAGAATGCGGTGAAGATCTCTCAAAACAGGGTTGTTACAACTCATTAGAAGAATCCACGAAGATGAGGTTCAAGCAGCCGAAAGATATCATAAAAGATGTGAAGGTGGCGGATAAGACCTCTGAAAAAGCTGCAGTACAGATGGTAACGGACAGGGGAAGAGGACCGGAAGTAAGGACGTATTACTTAAAAAGGACCAAAGACGGCTGGAAAGTCTATGACATGTTTGACTATCACACTAAAAAAGCAGTCTCTGACATAACAGAAGCAGAACTTGAAAGCTCACAAAATGTTAATGTCTTCAGGCTGAGAGCCGAACTGCGAAAGATCAGTTTTCCGAAAGAACAGTTTGAGAAAGATCCTTGTGTGAAGGTTTTTACAAAAGATTACGTGATAAATACGACGACAAACGAAGCGGCTATAGAGTGCTATAAGGATACCTTTGCCAAAGCAAGCAAGCACGGAACTGAGGAATGCAAGAACGTATTTCCATCAAGGTATAACTCAATATGTCTGGGATTGGCTATGGCAGGAACAGGCGGTAACTGCAGTATGGTCACAGCAGAACCTGCTTATGATTCTCCTTCCTATGGCATACTTACAAAAAGGGATATCTGTAATTTCTACTATTCTATGGGTCTTAAAGTCAATGATGCAGAAACTATAAAAGAAGCCATAGAAAACTGTAGGAACATAAAGAATCCCCGCTACAGAGGAAAATGTCTTGAGATGTTCCAGAAAAAGAACGAGACAGATACTTCTTCAAGTTCTTCCTGAAGGTTTTTTGTTGGTTGGAAACTCTTCATACATCCTTACCTTATACGAGATGTTGTGAAAGGAAATTCTATCATCCTCCACAGAACAGACCACAGAAAACATTTATAAACTATGTTTAGCATATTCTGTTAAGATAGTAATTACTGATAACTGAAATAGATGAGTCTGCGAGTATCACGATTATCAAAAAAGAAAGAGGTGAACATGGTAGAACCGGAACCTTTTATCACTAGAAGACCTGTACTCTTTCTGATTATATTCCTGATTGTCTTGGTTCTTCTTTATATCCCGATAAGGATAGCGGTAAAGATCTATGTAGGTAATGTTCAAGGGCCCCAATACCTGAACGAAAGCTTCACAGATACTTGGAACTGGTTCAAGAGTGACTCGCCATTGAATATAGAGGAAAAAAGGGAACTATTCAAGATTAAATATGACAATAACATAGTCACGTGGGAAGGAAGAGTCCTGCAATGCCGAAGACTTGAAAACGTATGGACTGTTTCCATCGACGAGACTGGCTCAGATGCTCCGGATGTTATATTCTCAACACTACAAAACTGTTCAGGTTTTGAACCTGGAAAGAAGGTAAGGTATCGTATGCAACTGTTCGATTTCAGGGTAAACATGTTCATAGGAGAAAAAGGAGTTATCCTGACTGAAGATCAATAAGAAGAAAATCAGGTTCCATAAGAATAGATGAGAATTATCAGAGTCTTCAAAAGATAAGAAAAAAATATGCTAAGTTTCTTAGAGATCATCACCAGGAGCGCTGACCTGTTCAAAACTTTCAGGACGGTCCCTGTAGATCTTAGCAAAACTGGGGGTCAAAGCGATCCAATCATCGCCAAAACCTGCAATGTCGCCTTCAACAGCTTCGCAAGTCTTCTTCAGCTTGTTGATCGCGCGTTTAAGCTCGACCAGATCCTTGTCTTTCAACGGTCTGATGTTAACAAGACTTATAGTGTAGCCTTCACGCAGGGAATCCAAGATCGGTTTAACATCCTGGAATTCTTCAAGCACAAAAGGCCTGACAGTAATCTTACTTCTCTCTGGTGCGGCAACGCCTTCAGGAGGAATTTCTACATAACCCTCCTCTTCCTCACCAGGAAGTGCGAAATCATCAGAACGAGAAAACTTATCTTTAATCCTACCTATAATACTCCTCATTTGTCTAGCCTCCCTTAGATTAGAATAGTTAACAAACCGCCAATCAAATATATAAAACTTTCGTTTCAAAAACAAACAAAGAAATGTATAAAAAAGGTCACGGACAAGTTAAAGAGAACAGAACAGGAAACAAAGAAAAAACCCTCAAGAGCAGGAATTTTGGCTTCTGAGAGCCACAGATTAAAAACAAAACCTTTTTATACAAGCGCCTTCTTTGAAAACCAAAGAATTGATTTAAATAGTTATATGGGTGCTAAATATGGTACAAAGACAAGGCGGATTCAGAAGAGGCACTAGGTCAAGCATGAAGAAAGAAGTCCGAAGAAAGGGCAAGATAAGTATCAGAAATTTCCTAAGAAAGATAGAAAAAGGAACACAAGTCCAGTTGGTAGCAGAACCTGCTTATCAAAAAGGTATGTTTCTGCCACGATTTCAGGGAAAGATAGGAACAGTGGAAGGACAACAAGGGGAATGTTACCTGGTAAGACTCAAAGATCATAATAAGGAAAAGACGTTGCTGGTTCACCCAGTACACTTAAAGGTCAGATAAGATGACACGACAAGAGATACTGGAAGAGAAGCCAATAACCATGGCAGAACTGAAAAGCGAACTGTCTAAGATAAAGAAGAGAGATGGAGAACTGAACTTCAGAGCAGAAAAGACAGAAGAATACCTTGACATGTTCGCAACACTCAAGAAGAAGGAATCAGAAGAACTCTTCAAGAAGATAGAAGGTTTAGAGGTTCCAAGATTAAAGCCGGAACATATAGTCAAACTGATAGATATCCTTCCTGATACTCCAGAAGAGGTGAAGATCGTACTTCAAGGGTACACGATTACAGTAAGCAAAGATAACTTAAAAAGGATCGCAGATGCAATACGAGAACATAAAAAATAAGATAGGACGATGGACCAAAGAAGAGAAAAAGAAGAACAAGCAATCGTGCTTGACTTTCTACCGAACGGTTATCCGTTTGACCCAAGGCCAAGCCACATAAAGACTCCTATAGCTCAGGCTATAGGCAAAAAAAGATTCACACTTCTCGAATTATGCCCGAAAAAAGGCGTTTTCTTGCAACCCAATGATGAAGTATACATAGGAGAAGGTAAAAGAGATAAGATACATCACATATTGGGAAAACTGTCCTTCGATAAGATAACAAATACAGGACTCAGTACTTTAGAACACGTACTGAAGGACCTGATAAGAGAACAGGAAGCTTTTTTCATAGACTTCTTTAACAGAGCGCAACCTATAACGATAAGGATGCACCAGCTGGAACTCTTGCCCGGGCTGGGAAAGAAGCATATGAACGCGATAATTGAAGCCAGAGAGGAAGAACCCTTCAAGAATTTTGAAGACCTTAAGAATAGGGTTAAACTCATACCAGACCCTGAAAAGATCATCGTGCGCAGGATAATGCTTGAACTGGAAGGCAAAGAGAAGCACAAGCTCTTTGTAGACTAAGAATTCTTTATTGGATATATTGGATTAAAAGAGAGCTTAAAACTAAGGACAACTCAGGATTATCCTTATTCTTCATACCACACGCGATAGATGGCACCAGCTTTATCATCAGAGATGAGGAGAGAACCATCAACCCAATTTATGACATCAACAGGCCTTCCAAGAACGGTTCCGTCACGCTGTCTAAAACCTGAAACAAAATCTTCAGAACCGATAAAACGATACTCATCCTTATGTTTCTCAACAAAAACTCTGACAACCTTATAGCCAGTAGGCTCCTTCCTCTGAGCAGAACCATGATATGCTATAAAAAGGTCGCCATGATAAGATGCAGGGAACTTGTTTCCGCGATAGAATGTTAGGCCTTCAGGGTCAGAATGTGCTTGGATATCAAAGACGGGTAGTGCCTTATCATGACAGTACTTCTCAGAACCAAGGTCCGGATCAGGCTCATTACGGGCATGACAGTAAGGCCATCCATAATCAGAGCCTTTCACTAGAAGATCAAGCTCGTCGGGAGGAAAATCATCACCTAACCAATCACGACCGTTCTCAGTCACGAATAACCGGCCATTGAACCACTCCATACCCTCTGCTTCGCGCAGACCAACAGCAAAAGGGTCGCAAACATCGCGGTCAAGTTCGCACTGCATAACTGTAGCTCGACGGACGTCCTTCTCAATACAATCATTGCATGAACTTCCTACGGATATGTAAAGCTGATGGTTGTGTATTGATATTGTTTTCATATCATGACCGCCGACAGGAAGATCATGGATTATGACTTCTTTTGTGTCGGGAACAGGAGACAGGGATTTACGATCTATCTTTACCCTGATGATCTGATAATCTTCAGCTATGTAGATCCAATCATCATACGAAGCGATACTTGAAGGCTTGCTCAGGCCTTTCATAAAGACGCGCTTCTCATCAGCAACACCGTCGTGGTCAGTATCTCTCAGCAGATATACTCTGCCTTCACCAGGAACCGCAACGAAAAGTGTGTCGCCATAAAGGTGCATCATGCGCGGACCTGAATCAGAAGAAAAAAGGCCTATGCCTGGATGATGAAAACCAGAAGCGAAAACAGCAATCTTAAAGCCGGGAAGGAGATGCAGTTGCGAGACGACAGTTTCAGGATCGGGTTTGTCGAAAAAAAGAAAATAGCCTATTGCAGCAAAAGCGATGAGCATCACAAGAATGATAAAGATCCTGCGGCGGATAAGAAACTTCCTTTTAGCTTTGAGATAAGCTTCTTTTTTCTGTTCTTTGGATAAGGTTTTTCTTTTGGACATTTTTTTAGACATTCTTTCTCTTCATAAGCAATGAATTAAAGGTGACAAATACGGAACTGAAAGCCATAGCAGCACCTGCGATTACTGGGCTGAGAAGCCAACCGGTGAAAGGATAAAGGACGCCGGCAGCGACAGGAATTCCTAAAGCGTTGTAGAAGAATGCCCAGAAAAGGTTCTGCCTGATCTTCCTTAAAGTATAGAATGAGATATCAAACGCTTTTATGAGATCGCGAAGATTATCATGTATAAGTATGATATCGGCCGACTCTATAGCAATATCAGTTCCTACGCCGAGAGCGATACCAAGATCAGACTTGGCAAGAGCTGGAGCGTCATTGACACCATCACCTACCATGGCT
>JALWQS010000053.1 GCA_027083015.1 Candidatus Woesearchaeota archaeon | reverse complement strand
GTCCATGATGTATCACTTTATAAGGCAAACAAGGTTTTTAAATGCTTCGGAAAGATTTTTTACATTCAATAAGCAGAAAAATGATTAGAAAAAGAGTGATTTTAAGAGTTTTTTAAGTAATATTTAAATACAAAGAAAGCAGAGGTTTTAAGAGAGGTGAACAATGCTCGTATCATTATTATTGTTTTTAGTGGTAATATTTCTGTCATTGATAGTCGTGAGGGTCGGAGCTATAGCGCTTGAAGCGACAGGATTATCAAGTGACATAGCAGCTTTTCAGGCACAATCAGCATTCTCAGGAGTAGGCTTCACGACCAAAGAATCAGAAAGCATAGTAGTCCATCCTTACAGAAGAAGGGTTATCAGGGTGCTGATGCTTTTAGGAAGTGCGGGAACAGCAGTTATAGTGGCAACATTGGTCATGACATTCACCGCAGATAAGAAAGTAGTAAAGATCTTTGATCTGATGTTCGTAAATAACAACCTCTTCAACCTGGGAGCGATAATATTAGGACTGGTGCTTCTTTTTCTGTTATCAAAATCAAGACAATTCGATAAGTTCATCAGATGGATACTTAAACCAAGGATCCATAAGATAAAAGCCCGACTTCATCTTATAGATTACGAGCATATCATGGGACTGGATGCTGGTTACGCAGTAGGTTCGGTCTTCATAGGAAAGAACAATTGGATGGTGGGAAAAAGTATAGGTCAATTGAGGATGCAGAAAGAAGGAGTATTCATACTAGGAGTTTATAGGAAGATAGATCATAAGATTGCTTTCATAGGAACACCAACAAATAATTTTGTCATACAGGAAGGCGACCGTCTGGTAGCCTATGCAAGAGATGAAAAATTAGCAAACATCTCTAAGAGGGAAAAAGGTCATTCAGGAAACATAGAAAGAAAGAAGGCAGAACAGGAGCATAAGATAGAAAGCACAATAGTAAAATTAGAGGAAGAAAAGATAGAGACGACAGCAAGGACTGCTGTCAAGAAGAAAAAAGCATAAACGAGAAGAAAATATCCTTTAGCAGTTGTCACATAACAAGATTTGTGATGGCTGAAGAATGTGATTAATAGATATGAAGAACAATATCGATAAGAACATATAAGATCATAAGAAACAAAACAAGAAGGTGATAAGATGAAAAGATCATTAGCAATTATAGGAATCATGATCCTTGTACTGAGCATACTGACAATACTCATGACTGGCTGCTCAAAAGAAACGGCAAAACAGACAGGACCCGCAGGAGCAACAGGAACAGGACAAGAAGAACGAGCGACACAGCAACCGCCTTCTCAGGCAATGCCGGAAATAAGAGAGACCTCGCCAGAAGATATAGCAAAGCAGGAAGAAACACAGGATCAGAAGATAGGCAATCGTTTGGATACAGGATCAGAAACCGCAACTAAAGAAGCAACAAAAACAACAGAAGAGACACAAACACAACAGGAAACACAACCTGAAACGCAACAAGAAACGCAGGAAACAGGAAGCTCAGATGAAAAGATAGTGGAGATCAACCTGCTGCCCGACAAGACGATGGACCAGAAAGACCCCTTGACCATACCTGTAGGAACAACAATAAGGTTCATAAACAAAGATACCTGGCCTCATCAGATAGTGGTTGATACGAATGCAGCAAACCAGTATGAAC
>JALWQS010000052.1 GCA_027083015.1 Candidatus Woesearchaeota archaeon | reverse complement strand
ATCTGAAGAAGTAAAAGTTGAAGAGATGTTCGAAAAAGAACTTGATATAGAAGAACAGATAAAAGATGAGAATATAAATACAGAAGAACAGGAAGATTACGCTGCTAGAATACAGCAAATACTCCCTCAAGGGACTATGCAAGAGATACAGAACTGGTATCAACAAGGAACACCAGCACCAACAAAAGAAGAATTCCTAGAAGTATATCAACAAGCAAGAGAAGCATACAATACTATCCAGGAGACGATGCAAACAAAAGTAGGATCCGATTATCAGACATCATCGCAAGAAGTCGTCGATAATGTCGTAGAGTCATTAAGGATCATGAGAGCTATGGGATACCAACACGGATTTTTCAGATAAGAACACATAAACGATCCTAAACAGAGAAAGAGAGAAAAACAAAAAATGGAATTTGAAATCAAAGAAAAACCAAAATCAAACAGAGAACATTTCCTAGACAAAGATATAGACTTGGTTGAAAAAATAAGCGAGAAAGCTAAAGGATTGTTCGACAAGCTCATAGCCAGCGTACTAATACTAAGAGGAGAAACAAACTCAGCGGTAGTTGTCATAGACGATTTCAACAATACAGTATTGAACCAACAGATAAATGATATGAAAGTAAAATTAGCACAGGCATGTTTTCAGGAGAACATAGACATGGACTTCAGCATGATGCTGATATCAGACTTCTGGAAACACTACAAACAAAGAACCACTCCTGCGTTCAATATACTAAGGAACAGCTACATAATCTATGATATAGGAGTCATGAGACCACTACAGGAACTCTTTGAAAAAGGCAAGATAAGACCATCAAAAGAAGCAGTAAACTACTATTTTTTTAAAGCAGAAAAAGCCATCAAGAACAGTAACCGACACCTGAATACAGCAGTCATAGATATATACTGGGCAGTCGTCGATGTCGCACATGCAGCTGTCATGATGGCAGGGTATACGCCACCATCACCAAAAGAACTTGCAGAAGTTCTGAGAAAAGATCTGGTAGCAAAAGGACTCCTTCACAAAAGATGCGCAGACATAATGGAAAACATATTCGAAACAGCAAAAAAGATCATGCATAAAGAAGTATGGACAATAACAGGGAAAGAGTTCGACAAGCATGTAGAAGATGCAGAGTTCTTCATAGAAGAAGCGACAAGATTCATCAAAAAATACCAGACAAGACAACCAGCACAGAAGTTCATACAAACATAAAGACAAGAAGACAACAAGAACGGATGAAAAGAATAAGAAGACGAAACAGCTGAGGAAAAAAGAACATGAGATTTTCATCAGGGCCATACTACAGCCCTATGGACAGAGAATACCACACACCAGCAGAAAAGACAGCCAGAGAAGAACCCGAACTAGAGAAACCCATAGTCCCCATAAGCGAACTGGGAGTGACAATCGTCGAAAAAGATCAAGTAACAGGAGGAAATTTCATACAAAACCTTGATGCAACAATGAGAATGGGAGCCAGCAAAGGACAATTAGTATTCACAACACCGCATACAAGCCCTATGGGAGGAAGAGTAAAGGCCTACGGAAAAGAAGTCAGGGAAAGTATGAGAGAACTTGCCAGAGCGAACAGTTTCCAGATAGAAGGAATAGAGATGCCAACAAGCTCAATGAGTAACCTAAGCGGATATGATGCTCAAAG
>JALWQS010000051.1:667-1671 GCA_027083015.1 Candidatus Woesearchaeota archaeon | reverse complement strand
CTCTTAAAAAACAAGATAAATGATGCAAAAGAACTGCTTCATGAGATAAATGAGCTCAAGAACCAAGAAGACAACGAACTTCAATCATGGTCAAACGAAATATATGATATAGAAAAAAACATAGAGTATATCGACCAAACACTACTGGAACCGGAGAACATCTAAAATGACAGACCAATACTTCGTCAATATAAAAGATCCGCAAGACGTAAGACGAGGATTACTAAGCAACTCAAGAAGAATAATACAGATACTTCAAAGATACGAAAGGATCAAAGAACTTAGGATAAAGAAGGTAGAGCTATTATCAAAGATGAGAGGGATAAACAAAGAGATAAACCTATTAGTAACAAAGCTAAAAAAAGAGATGCCAAAAGCAGAGATAAGGGTCAAAAACAAACCAAGAGATACAGAAAGAGCACCAAGAAGAAGCATCAATGAACTAGAAAAACTAGAATCAGAACTTAAAGAGATAGAAGAAAAGATAGGTATGATAAGTTAAAAGATTTTCTAAGCATATAACTCAGAGAATATCATAAGAACATTCTTTAGGCTGAGTGGAGAAGGTCAAGCCAGCAAGAACAGTAAAGCAACTTAAACGGTACATGAATCTGCTATTTTGTAGATAACCGCTTTGATTAATTTTATATAGCACCTAATTTTCCTAAACAAAAACCTTCAAGATGAGGGGGTGCCGGAGTGGCCAAACGGGACAGTTTTTAGTCACCAAGGTACTAAAAGTTCAAACTCAAGATAGTTGAGTGCTGAGGCCTAAAAAACCGATGAAGAACTCCTATGGGCCATCTGTTGGCTTAGTGCCTACCAGGGTTCAAAACAACTATCGAAGACCGATAGCTGGGAAAGTCCCTGCCCCCTCATCTTTTCTTCTTTCTTTTATCATCAGAAAAAGTCTGTTTAGGATGATAATATTCGTGTATGTGATGATGCCCGGTCGGCTTCTCAAAAAAAGGGATGGCTTTCAGGAACCTGGGAGCCCTAAAGAT
>JALWQS010000051.1:0-657 GCA_027083015.1 Candidatus Woesearchaeota archaeon | reverse complement strand
AAGATAGGCTTCAGAAAACGTGCAAAGCGGGAAGTACGACTTATCTTACCAAAGTTCTCAGCTTCCTTAGCGATACGAGCAACCTCATGAGCAGTAACATCAAGAACCTTAGTGCCTTCTTTTGTGACAACCTCAGCGACCTTAGCACCCTCTTTCTCAACTTCAAGACCAGTATGCAAAACACTTTGAACAGTCTGGACGCCTTCGCTGAAAGATCGTGAAAAAAGACCAAGGATTCCCTCAAAGACCCTGAACAGAAGAAAAAAAGGGAAGACCGCTAGGATATCAAGCCAGTATTTACGTATGAAAAGAGGAATGTTCCTGACACGAAACCATTTGAAGACAAGATCCAGAACAAAAACAAGGATGACAAGATAATCACCCAAAAGCACAAAGAGATGATATTCATGTGAAAGTTCAGGAAAACCCAGATCAAGAACTATAATAACAACAAGAAGAAGCAACATAGGTACGATAAGCTTATCCACGATCACCTCTATCTTATGAAGCCATTTCTTCATGATAAAGCACCATTATCCAGACTTTATAAAATTTTGTCTCTAAACAAAAACAAAAAGAGCAAAAAGGTTTAAATACCTGATAATTATGGAAAGAAATATGCTTCGTAAGCAAGCAAAAAAAAAGGTGAACAAAAAG
>JALWQS010000050.1 GCA_027083015.1 Candidatus Woesearchaeota archaeon | reverse complement strand
AAAAATACTTGATACTTGTTCTTGTTGAATTTGCCGTTGACTCTTACTTGTATTCCCACCCAAAATTTGTTTTTATTTCCCAGATATTTTCCGACGATAGAATTTGGTCCGTCTGCTCCTATTATTATCTTGCCTTCATACTCTTTAGTTGTTTTTCCTTCCTTGACTTTTATTTTCTTGAGCCCTTGTTTTTCTTTGATTGAGATAACTTTTTTTCCCAGATGAAACTTTGCTCCTTCTTTTTCTGCATTTCTTTTGAGATATTTGTCGAATCTTGATCTGTCTATGACCCAATCATCAACTTGTATCAGTGCTTTGTTTCCGTTTGGTGAGATGACTTCCACATCTTTTAGCTTGTTTATCATAAATTCTTTTTTTGGTCTTATGATCTTGAAAAGTTCTTTTGTTACGATTCCTGTGCATTGAACGGGTTCTCCTACTTGTTTGTGTTCTTCAAAAACCTCTACCTTGTATCCTTCTTTTGCCAGCAGTTCTGCGCAGTAGCATCCTGCTGGACCCGCACCTATTATAATGACTTCATTTTTGTTCTCTTCTTTTTTCTTTTTGTTTATCTTTTTCATCTTTTCTTTTTTCCCTGTTTTTTCTGTTTTTTTCTTTGTCTTATCTTGATTTTTTATAAGTAACCTTTATATGGTTTTTTGCTACACCTATTTAAACGGGATTTGTTAGTCCTGTACAGTAACACCAAAATCAAAAGATTTATATAAGCAATACTGTTCTACAGGGTCTGTATATATTATGTGTTGAGATAATTGCGCATAAGAAAAGTTTATTTTCGGGATATTTTGCCCTGAAAATCTTTATTTGCTTTCATTAGGCGCTTAAAAAGGGGTTCTGTTAAGATTATACTTATAGTTTCACTTAATCGGAGGGATATTAAAAATGGGACTCGTTGATATTGTTAAAAAAGCAGCTAAGGGATTAGTAGTCTCTGCTGCTACAGGAGCAACTGCTTTGGCTATTTCAGCAGCCACTCCTAATGTTGCTGAAGCTAGATCTGCTCATAATAGGTCTGCACCTGTTCAGGTTGTTGCTAACACTTCTTGCTCTACTGATCCTATTTCTCAGTCCAGAAAGGATTATTTCATGCAAAAAGGTCTTTCTGCTGATCAGTCTTGTTACCTGACAAACTTTATAAGGTTGGTTACAGCTTCCAGAAGATGGAAATTTGATCCTTCTTATTCTAAGGTCATAACAGGTCCTTCAAGTTCCATATCTTTGTCTAATTACTCTGGTCATAATCTGGATCCTAAGCGTCTTGTTCTTGGATTTAGGATGGATGGGAAGAGAACAAATCCTGGTGTGCATGATCCGAAAGTGGTTCTTGAGCGTACTGATGGTTCAACTACAACTTATACGCGTGCTTCCAGAGAAAAAAGGTATTTTGAAGCTGATAAGCTTGCAGGTCTTTGGACTCTCCTTGATCTTTATATCAGTCCTTCAGGTAAGCGTTTGACCAATGATGATGTTGCTTTTCTTGCTCAATATCATGCTAGGATTGCTGATGGTGTTGATATTCCTAAGGATAGGGTTCGTGTATTAAGGACTGCTTCTGATGGGGCTTCTGGTGTTAAGCTTGTTGAGAACGATAATAAAGGCAATATTGATGATGTTTGTGTTGCTTATGATGGTGTCAGTAAAGGATCCGCTTTTATTGTTATTCCTG
>JALWQS010000049.1 GCA_027083015.1 Candidatus Woesearchaeota archaeon | reverse complement strand
TTTCTCTGTCTTTGGCAGCTCTTCTTCTTTTTGTGTTGCGAATCTTCCGTATAGTTCATGCCATCCTTTTTCTTTTGTTCTCGTACCTTTTGCTGTGAACGGTTCTTCATTGACTTCTATCTTTATCTTTACTGTTTCTCTGATTGCCGGGTCTCCGAATGTTGCTAGGAATCTTCTTACTATCAGTTCGTAAAGTGGTTTTTCTCTTCCTTTTAGTGTCGGTTTTTGTCCTGTCGGATATATTGCTGGATGTGCTGGATCTTTTTTCTTTCCGTTGTTTGGTCTGAGTTCTTTTTTCTCTAGCAGTTTTGCGCATTCCTTTTCAAACTCAGGGTTTTTCATAAGGTCCATGATCCTTTTTTTGTATTCTATTGATGGTGGTAGTTGTTGTGAGCTTGTTCTTGGGTATGATATCGCTCCGTCTAGGTAGAGGTTCTGTGCTAGCTGCAGTGTTATTGTTGGAGCTATCTTTAGTGTTCTGTATGCTTCTGTCTGTAGTGTTGTCAGGTCAAAGGGTGTTGGTGGTGCTTGTTTGAATTCTTTTTTTGTCACTTCTTTTATTTTTCCTTTCTTTTCTGCTTTTGTGTTTTCTTTTGTTCTCGTAGCTCTTTCTTTGTTCCAGAAAGGGTTTTTGTCGTGTTGTGCGACGAGTTTTCCTTCTTTTGTTTCTCCTTCTATCTCTATCTCCCAGTAGGGTTCTGGTTTGAATGCTTGTATCTGTTTTTCTTTGTCTACTATGATCTTTAGTGCTGGTCCTTGTACTCTTCCTGAACTTAGTATCTTGTGCATCTTTCTTGCTGCTTTTATGCTGAGTGTTAATGCTCTTGATAGGTTTATGCCGTACATCCAGTCAAGAAAGTGTCTTGTTTCTCCTGCGTATGCTTGTCCCCAGTTCAGATGCTGGTTCTTGTTCTCATACGCATCTATGAGCTCTTCTTTTGTCAATGTTGAGAATTTCATCCTGTTTGCGTCTTTTTGTTTGCACGCAAACCTTACTATGTTTAGTCCTATGACTTCTCCTTCTATATCATAATCTGTGGCTATTGTGAATTCGCTGGCTTTTTTTGCTAGTTTCTTGATTGTTGAAAGGTATTTTTTTGTGTATGCCGCTTCTTTCTTTTCTGCTCCTGATTCTTTCCATTGGATGTCAAAGACCGGATAGGTCCATCCTTTTTTCTTTTCTTTTTCTGCTACTGTGTAAAGGTGGCCTACGGCAGATGCTACTATGATATCTTTGTTTCCGCGTGTTATATTATAGTAAGGGACTCCTTTCTCGTTCTGTTTTAATGGTTTTCCTTGTGCCAGCGCTGCTGATATCTTTGAAGCGGCATTTGGTTTTTCTGTGATTATAAGTTCATAGCTCATGTTTGTTCAAAAACCGGGAACTGTTTAAAAAGGTTTTCTTGAATCTTTGTTTTTTCTCTATTTTTCTCTATTTTTTCTCTGAAATCTATTTTTTACTTTTAGATTAAGAACAAATTATTTAAAGAACTGTCTTTTTGAGCCTCTTATGGACCCGCAACTGTTGAATATTGTGAAAATATTGCTTGCTGCCGTTCTTGGCGGGTTAATTGGCTATGAACGCGAGAGAGCGGGGCATTATGCTGGTATTAGGACTCATATGCTTGTTTGTGTTACTGCTGCGTTTGTGATCTCTGTTTTTATGGACTTGTTTTCTATGCAATCGGTTGCCCGGGTTGCTGCTGCTATGTTTACTGGTATAGGTTTTATAGGTGCTGGCACTATTCTTTTTACTGGTAAGACTGTGCATGGCTTGACGACTGCTGCTTCTGTCTGGGCGGTTTCTGCTTTGGGCATCATTATTGCTCTTGGTGCTTATATTGAGGCGCTTGTGGTCTCTCTTATTGTCATATTGATACTTGAGCTGAAATTTTTTGCTCAGTTGAACAATAAGAAGCATATCTGAGTATGTTTTCTTGCTTCTTTTTAAGATAGTTAAGAATATGCTGCTGACTTTATGGTTGATATTGACAATTAATATATAGCTCCTTTATTTTCTTGTTTTTTATGAATGATGCTTTTGGTTCCATCTACGATTATCTGAACTCTGATGTTTTGTCTTCGGCTTCTGACTTTGATAGTGTGGACTTTTCTCATCTTGGTCGTTCTGGTTTTCCTTTTTCTGTTGATAATTTTCATCCTTTGCCTGTTCATTTTCCTGCTGGTGATATTGCTTTTATTGATGGTGGTAATGCTGAGATTATCGCGTCTTCATCTTTGAACTTGAGCTTTTTGCGTATCTTTCATTCTGTTTATCGTGATAATAAGCGCGTTTCTTTCTCTAAGGATGAATTTTTTTGTCTTGTTTCTGCATATAGTTCTGGTGGTGAGCTGTTTTTTCATGCTAAGCTCTTTCCTTACCTTTCCTCTTTTCTTCCTTCTTCTTTTTTTGACAGGGAGTTTTCTTTTGGCTCAAAGGATCCTCTTCTTACGACCAGGAATTCTGTCCTTTCTATATCTGCTATTCCTTCTTTGGTGCGCAGGTTAGCTGAGCTTTCGACGGCTTTGCAGATTGTTGGTTCTATGGCTCCTGGCGCTTCGGTTGTTATTGACGGTTCTCTTGAGCATAAGACTGCTGATGAGAAAAAGCTTCTTGATCGTCTTTCTTCTTTGTCTCTCTCTGAGAATATATCTATTGCGGCTCTCTCAAAGACTACGTCTCTTTTGACTTCTTCCGGTTCTTCTCCTTTATTTCTTCTTGATTCCAGGTCTCCTTTGCCCGCTTGGTCTTATTTTCCTGTTGTTGATATTCCTGATTTCGATCTTTATTTTGTTAAGCTCCATCCTGCTTCACGTTATGTTTTTCGTCTTGATGCTTTTCATTCAGGTGTTTTCTCTGATCTTCTTGCTCATCTTGTAAGAAACAGTTCTGATCCTGTATTTTTTGGTTACCCTTATGGTCTTGTTGAAGCTGATCGGTTTGCTCGGGTCTCAAATTCAGAGAAAGAGTATCTTAAGACTGCTTTTCTTGCTGGTTCAGGGTCTGCTTCTAAGGCTCTGGATGTTCTTATGAGATCTTCTGATGCTCATTCAGTTCTTGATCATATCTCTTGAACTGGCCTATTTTATCTTGTTGATAAGCGTCATTATCTCTTTATGGTTCTGATTTACTATTTTTGGATCTCTTATCTTTAGGGCGTATCTTTTCAGTTCGTTAGCTACTTTCTTCAGGTCTTCTTTTTTTGGTCTGTTGAAATCTGCCCCTATCTTTCTGAATCTTTCTTCTATGAAGTGTTCTATGAAGAACTGGCTGTTTTTTTCATAGCTTGATTTTTTCATGTCTGTGCTTTTTCTCATCACTTCAAGAATTTCTTTTTCTGCTTCTTTGAAGCATTTGATTATTGCGTCTCTTACTATCACGGGAGTTACTTTTTTATCTGGATTGACACCATATATGATTCTATGTGTCTTTGAACTCATAACTTTACCTCCTTTTTTTCTTTTCTTATCTTCTGGATCTTCTCTTCTTCTTTTCAGGTCTGATCCTGGTTGTTATCATAGTTCTTCTGGGTCTTTTTCTTCCGAATCCTTCTTTTCCTACGAGTTTTAGGTATGTTATGCCTAGCACTATCAGCAGTTCTATGAATATCACGCCTACCCGTAAGAATTTATCCATATCTGAGAAGTATCTCACTGTGGAGTAGAATAGGCCTATTATTCCTCCGAACATGAATCCTGTTCCTATGAATTCTATCGGCCAGAATATTCCTATTATCAGGGCGATCAGTGATAATGTTGCTCCTAGGTAGAATGCGTATCTATGGACATATTTTCTTGCGTTTTCCATATTTTTCTGACACATGTTGCATTCTTTGTAGACCTGACAGCCTTCTGATGTCCAGTTCCAGACGGGAAATCCTCCTTCTTTGTAGCAGGCATCAATCAGCTCTTGGTTTGGTTCTGGACATTGGGTTTTTTCGCTGTTGACTGGCATCTTTACTGGTGGTGGTATGTCGCTGTATTTTTTGCAGTAATCTTCCCATTTTGGTTCTTCAAAGAATGCGTCTACAAGTAATGCTATGAATAGTACGGTGAGGACTGCTATTGCTATGCTTACAGCTCCTCTTTTGAACCTGTTCTTTGTATTTTCCACGGGTATCAGCTCCTTGGCCTGTTCTTTTTGGATTGTTTTGCTTAGGACGTTTTTATGCTCTGGATTTTGTCAGTATTTTTACCTTATCTCCTATGTATAATGAGTGTTCTTTTTGTGATACGATTCCTTCTTTTTTTTCTACTAATGGTGCGTATGAGTGTAGCATCCCTAGCTGTTCCATTTCTCTGATTGCGAAGCTTATCTTGAAAGCCGGTATCTTTCCGCTTAACCATCTTTTTGCGAATGGAAGTCCGTTGTATTCTGTTATCTGTTTTAGTAATGCTCTTGTTGTTGGGTTTCTTACTGGTTTTTTTGCTGTAAGAGAGTATATCAGTGCTCTTCCTTTCTCGTGTATTAGGCCTATCCCGTCTGTCGCGAATGGTTCTATTGCGATTGTCATTCCTTCCTCCAGTTCTGTTGTGTCTTGGGTGTCATAGTTTGGTATGCTCGGGCTTTGGTGCACTATGTATTTTCCTATTCCGTGTCCTGATAGGTTTCTTACTGGTTCGTATCCGAAACCTTGTATGGTTTCTTCTATTGCTCTTCCTATCTCTCCCAGTGTTGTCCCTATCTGTACTGTCTTGATAGCTGCGTTTAGTGCTTCTTCTGATGCTTTTACTAGATCTGAGTATTTTTCTGTCAGGTCGATTGTCACTGCGGTATCTCCGCCTACGTATCCGTCTACGTGTGCTCCTACATCAAGTTTGACTACGCTTTCTCCGAAAGTTCTTTCATCGTTCGGTCCTGCTGTGTCATGCGCTGCTGTTTCGTTCATTGAGAGGTTTACCGGGAATGCTGGTTCTCCTCCCAGCTCAAAGATCTTTTTTTCTATTTTTTCAGCTACATCTGTCAGTTTTGCGTCTTTTTTGATGAGTGTTTTGCCGTACTCTCTTGCTTCTGCAGCTATCTGTCCTGCTTTCACGTACTTCGCAAGTGTTTCTTCGTCCATTATAAGAAATTAGTTGTTGTTCTATAAAAGTTTTGTGTTGCTTTTAGTTTCTGTTTGTCTTTTATAGAGGTGCATCAGTGTTACTTTTGCTTTTACCTTTTTGTCTTGGTATGACCTATCTTATGGCCTTATAAGGTATGCTTCTAGAAGCTTTTCTGTCAGCAGTTCCTCAAACTTGTCCTCTGCGTATCGTTTGATGAAGTGGTATGCTCTTATCTGGAACTCTTTGGGATCGACTTCTGGTCTTATATCTGTCTCTTCTATGCTGAATTGCTTTTCGTAAAGGAATATTCCTGTATTTATGAAGAGTCTTGCCTTTGGTAGGAATGGTCTTGTCTTTATTCTTGGTAGGCTGAAATATGCTTTGTATTCCTTAAGCACTTGTTTAGGATCAAGGTCTATGTCTGCTTTCCTTAGGATTTCTTCTCTGATACTTAGAGGCACTCTTCCTCTTGAGACTTCTGAACTTCTTTCCCACAGGTTTTCTGTCATTATCATTTCTATTGTTTCCTGATGTATTTCTTCGGGGAATTGTGTTTCATCTTTCAAGCCTGCTAATATAGCGCTTAAGTCGTCAAGGATATAGTATTTTCCTCTTAATTTTTCTGTTTTTGTCACCGGGTTTCTTAGTTCTGCTGGTGGTGGTGTGGTTCTTAGTCTTGCGTGGTAGAATGGCAGGATTCTTCCTTCTGGTGATGTAAGGACTCCTATGGGCTTTATTGATTCTGTCAGAACTTCGTACATTCCGAATAGTCCTTCTTCGTCTAGTTCTCTGCATAGCTCGCTTATGTCTGAGAAACCTTCTGGACCGTTTATCTCTAGTTGTCCGCCATGCGTCTTGCCTTTTGTCATTCGCCCGTCTTTTTTTACCTCATACATTATGGGGGTCCATAACATTGGGGAATTTGTGTAGAAACTTAGTAAGGCGCTTGGTCTTATCTGTCTTATTCTTGTTTTTTTTCCTCCTTCTTGGATTATTGGACCTAGTTGTTCTGCTTCTGTTTCTTTTTCAAGCTGCGGAAGCCATATGTTTGTGATTGTCATTACAGGTACCCTTAGCATTCCTATGTTGACTTCTTTCTTTCCGCTTCTTTCTGTTAGTTCAGCTAATTGCTTGAGATATTCTATTGTGTTTGTTTTTCTCATGTTCTTGTTTAGTGGTATTTGGGGGTGTTTTTTTGGTGTTGGTTGTTGTTGGGTTGTTAGTTTAATGTGCTGTTTTAGTATATGATTCCTATGAGTACTCCGTGGATCTGGTCAAATCTTATCTTTTCGGGGTCTCTTGATGGGTTGTTGTCTCCCTTGACTATGCAATACCATCCGTTGCTGTCTTTACTTATCTTTACTACTCTGTGCACTATGAGGTCGCCTGTTATTCGTGACCTGTATGATATGATGTCTCCTTCTTTCACGTCTTCTTCTCTTGAGGGTTTTGTCTCTATAGAGTTTGATTCTTTGTCTAGGTATGGATCCATAGAGTTTGTGTCTGTGAAGCTTGCCCAATTGGCATTTTTTACATCTATGACCACTTTATCGTCATATACGTGTATTTGGCTTTCTTTGACGTGATCTGATGGGCTTAATCTCTCCGGACTCTTTAGAAAGGGAGAGAAGGATAATGGTATTGTTTTTTCAGAATCATAATAGATAAAATTGCTTAATAAGCTGTTTAAGAGCCATCCAAGGCTGAATACTATTAAAAGCGTTATAATTAGTCTATTTTTATCCACAAATAACCACCAACCCCTTGTGAGTTTATCACTATTGAGTAGTTTTAATATTTAAATTTTGTTTTAAAATTATGAAAATTTCTTCTTAAGTCTGGCAAGAGTTTATATGGGCTTTGCTGGTCAATATGCCGCTTTACCTATAATCTTAAATATGGTTATTGAAAATCTCGTTAGAGATTTGCAAGGAGTTTAATACTCCGTCCTTTAGGGCGAGATTTTCAATCCCAAAAACTCGCCGTTAAGCGAGGGTCGT
>JALWQS010000048.1 GCA_027083015.1 Candidatus Woesearchaeota archaeon | reverse complement strand
CTCCTTGAGGTCGTTGTGGTTTTACTGGTGTCTGTGCCAATCCTACGGTTCGTGTCCTTTATCCTGGCATCCATCCTAAGTTATCTCTTCGCGCTCAGGATGTTAATGAGGATGAGGCCTCTGAGATTTATCTTAAGATTGAGAATTGGGGGCATGTTACTATCCAGAACGCTGATTCCTTAGTCAAGATCTACAGTGCTGATGGTTCTGAAGTTGGTAAGTTGGTTTTTCCTTCTGTTTCTGTTAAGACTGCTCAGGATTATGATCTTAAGGAAAAGTTTGATACTTCTGGTCTTGCCCCTGGCATCTATAATGCTACTGCGTATATCGTCGCTGATGGCGAGAATTATCAGGTTTCAACTCTTTTTCGTATAGGCACTCTTGATATGGAGGTTCTTAATTCTTCTAAGTCTTTGGTCGTGGGCGGTATCCGTAAGTTTGATTTTTTTGTTAAGTCTAACTGGAACCTTGATGCTAAGGATGTTTATGCTATCGTTACTCTTTTCAAGGACGGGTCTCAGTTAAGTTCTGCTAAGACTGCTAATTATGATGTTCCTAGATGGGCTAAACAGCCTATGTCTGCTTTTCTTGATCTTTCTGATGTTGAGCCTGGCGAGTATGAGATTCAGATCATTGTTTATTATGAGGATAAGCAGGCTTTGAATAAAGCAAAAATTTTATTAGAGAGTTCTGAACCTTCCGCTGAGGAAAAGCCGCAGTCTAATCTTGTTATCATTTTAGTGGTGGTCGTTACTATCTTGACTTTGCTTAACTTGCTGCTTTTTATGAGGAAGAAAAATGAGAAGAAAGGAACGGATTAGTAGCGCTAAAGCTCTTCTTTTGCTTTTGATAGCTCTTTTTGTCGGTATAGGTGGAACTCTGTGGTTCTATGCTGTTTTTAAGGTTGTTAGTGTTGAAGAATGGCCTATCAGCATGAAGATCCCGACTGATAAACGCACCATAGGTTTTTCTGTTGATCCTGAGCTCAATTTTGGTAAGGTTCCTCCTGGTTGGAAGTCTGAGCGTGAGATGACTACTGGCAATCCTTATGAGTTTCCTGTTCGTGTTGACATTTATATCAGGGGTAATGTCTCTCCTTTTATCTCCATTAGCAATAACAGTTATGTTCTTGCTCCTAAAGAGGTTAGGAAGATCAAGTTTTTCAGTGCTGTTCCGAGCAACCTACCCACTCCAAAAGGTGAAGATTTTGATGTTTATAACGGAACTGCTATAGTAAAATATATCAAGGTTTGAGAACTAAAGTTGACTAGAAAGTTCTGGTGTTTGATTGTTTGATCATGGCTTCTTGGTTCTGTCTATGTTTCTTATTCGTACCTTAGCGCATCTACTGGTTTGAGTTTGCTTGCTTGTCTTGCAGGCAATGTTCCTGCTATGGCTCCCACCACAAATGAGAACAGTATGGCTCCTATTGTCAGGTACCAGGGGAATAGTGATTGTACCATCGCCCACCCTGTTTTTCTTGCTCCGTAGCTTACTAGTTTGCTTAGTCCCGCCCCTGCTCCTAATCCTAATATTCCTCCTACTACTCCTAACATTCCTGATTCTATGAGGAAGATCATAAATATGTCACTGTTTTTTGCTCCTATAGCTTTCATGATTCCTATCTCTTTTGTCCTTTCCATCACTGCTGTATACATGGTATTGGCTATATTGACTCCTCCTACCAATAGTGAGATAGCTGCTATTCCTATCAGTACTATCTGTACTATTAACAGTATTGTATTGAATGTTTTCATGAAGTCTTCTGTTGTCTGTACTGTGAAGTCTTCATTTCCTTCTTTTACGTTTCTTGTTTTTCGTAGGCGTTTTTTTATCTGTTCTGCTACTGTTGCCGGTTTTTCTCCGTCTTTTACTGTTATCATCACATAGTCTATCTCGTCATCTCCAACGTTGAATAGTTCTTTTGCTGAATCCATGGTTATGTACAGGTTTGTGTCGTCTTGTGGATTTCCTACTTGTGATACCGCTCCTGTTGCCCGAAATTTTTTCCCTTCTATCTTCAGTCTGTCTCCTACTCTTACTGGTTTTTTGTAGAAGTCTCCTATGACGAATCGGTATGGTATCACTGCTTCTCTTGTGCCTCTTGCTCCTCTTCCTTGGTTTATTGTCACTCCGAATGCTTCCATGACTTTTTCAAATGATTCTTCTGAATCATCTATCCCAATCACGAATGTGTATTTTCTTTCTCCTGAATACTCTACTCCGGCTATCTTGTATATCATGGCGCTTACGGCTTTTACTCCTGATACTGCTCGCATTGCATCTACGTCTTTCTGTGAGAGTTTTATCGTGTTTGCCGGATTGAATGCTCCTCGTGATCCGGGTGTTACGAATATCTTGTTTGTTCCTAAAACATCAAATTGTCCTCTGATCCCTGCTTGTAGTCCTTGCCCTAATGATATGAGCGATACTACTGCTGCTATCCCTATGAATATTCCTATGAGTGTCAGTAATGTTCTTTTTTTCTCGCTGGTAAACGTCTTGAATGCCAACCTGAAATAGTCTGTCCACATTTTCTTCTTTTCACTCTTTTTTCTTTCTTGCCCTGTTCCTGCTTGTTCTGTATATCTATCTTCCTTTTATTTTCTTAATGCATCTACGGGTTTGAGTCTTGCTGCTCTCATGGCTGGTAATGTCCCTGCCAAAGCTCCGACCACGAATGAAAATAGTATTGCTCCTATTAACAGTGGCAGCCCCATATAGGCTTTTAATGATTCTATTCCATATTGTAATGCTACCATCTCTGCCATCTTTCCTATCCCTAAACCTATTATCATACCTATGATTCCTCCTACTGTTCCTAATAATCCTGATTCTATCATGAATATCCATCTTATCGCTGAGTTTTTTGCTCCTACTGATTTCATTATTCCTATCTCTTTGGTCCTTTCTGCTACTGCTGTGTACATCGTGTTCATTATTCCTATTCCTCCTACCAATAGTGATATGAGTGCTAGTCCTACAAGTACTGCTTGTACGATCCCTAGTATGTTGTTGAATGTTTGTATTACTTGTTTTGATGTTTGTACTGTAAAGTCTTCTTCTCCTTCTTTGACATGCCTGAACCTTCTTAGTCGGTGTTTTACGCTTTCTACGACTTGGTCTATGTCTTCTGGGTTTTTTACTCTTAGGAATATTGATGTTATTTCATCTGGTTCATGGAATATCTCTCTTGCTGTCTCTTTTGGTATCCTAATTACTTTATCTCCCATCGCTCCTAAGAGCCCTCCTTGTTTTGTGTGTATTCCTACGACTTCAAATTCTTGTCCGTTTATTCGTATCTTGTTTCCTACTTTTATCTTCTTGTCGAAGACTTCGTTGGCTGTTTCCCAGCCTATCATCACTTTGTTTTTGTCTCCGGGCCTTAGCAGTCTTCCTTTGTCTATGTCAAACATTGATTGTGTTCTGTAGAATTCCATATGTTCGCTATCTATAGGGAAGCCCCATACCTGTTCTTGTTTGGTCTCTTTTCCGTATGTTATGTAAGCGGTTTTAGTATAGACGCTTGCTGATGTATCTATCCCTTTTACTTTTTTTAATGCATCATAATCATCTTCTGTGAATTTTGAGGCGCTTAACATTCCTCCTACCGGACCTAGTTTTGCTCCTCCAGGCGTGACTATTATCCTATCTGCGCCTATCTTGTTGAATTCAGAAAGAACTGCGTTTTGTAGGCCTTGTGATAGTGATACGAGAGCTACTACTGCCATTATTCCTATGAATATTCCTATTACTGTCAGCCATGCTCTTAGTCTTCTTCGTAACAGGTTTCTTAGTGCTAGCTGGAAATAATCTTTTATCATCGTACTTTTTCATTTTGAGCAGAGTTTGACAGGTTCATCTTTTCTTTTGTTCTTGTGATCATCTTTTTGTCATTATTTTTCTGTTCATTCTTTTTGTTTCTTCTTTTTTGCTACTTTTCTGTATATGAGCCAGCCTGCGATGATTATAATCACTGTTATTATGAGTATTAGTGCGCTGTTGCTTTTTGCCTGTCCTTTTGCTTCTGGCGTGTATAGTTTGTAGTTAAGATTTACTTCTTTGGTGTGGTCTTTATTATTGGCGTCTTTGAATGTTATCTCTAAGGGGAATGTTATTGTTCCTTCTTTTTTTGCATTGTCGTTGTCTTTTAGGTAGACTGTGAAGTCTACGCTTTCAAAGTCGTCTGAATCTATGTTCCCTATGTATTCTTCATCTGATGAAGTTATTTCGTAATCAGGACTTTTCTTTAGTTTTACGTCTAAGAATTTTATGTCTGATACTCCTTTGTTCACTATCTTGAATGATACTGTTCCTGTTTTTTTGCCTGCTATGAGGTCTGATTGGTCTATTGTTGCGTAGATGTCAGGTTCTGCTCCTACTATTAGTCCTACAAGATCGTTTTTTGTATATTCTTTATCCAATTCATCTCTGTAGGTTATTATTACTGGTATCTTATATACTCTTGATGTTGCATCTGGATATGCGGTAAGGTCATAGGTTATTGCTTCTGTCTGCCCGGCTTTTAGTCTGCTTATTCTTTTTTCTGTTGAACTTGTTGTGGGTGCGAACGGTAACGCATCATAAAGCATTGTTTTTTCTGTTCCTGTTGCGGGTTGTGGTACTGAGGATAGTGTCAGGTCAAGTTTTACGTTGATATCTTTCATGGTTGAGTCTGCCATGTTCTTGATGTTTAGTGTCAACTGTCCTTCTCTTCCTGGCGTTATCCTTTCTGGTGTTGTTTCTGCTGAGTCTATTATTACTGCGGCGTCAACACTTTGCACTCGTACTTTGTAATAATCCAGTTTTACCCAGTCTGTCCCTTTCATCCTGTATTTCAGGTACAGCTTATTGACTCCCTCTGAAGCATCCTCATCTATCCTTACTCTATAATACAGTATCACTCCTTCTTCTCCTTTTTGGTTTCCTTGTATCGTTCCCAGGTTTCGTATTCCGTCATCTCTTCCCAACAGTTGGAACGGATAGTCAGGCACTAGTTTGAACTCTACATCTTGTAATGGTTCTGATCCCATGTTTGTAACCATCCATCTCAGTTCTACGTATTCTCCGGGTTGTACAGGATCGGGGTCTTGGCTTATCATTGATATTCTTAGGCTTGGTCCTGGAAGGTATGTGCTTGCGTCTGCTTTTGCGCTTCCTGCTGTTGCTACTGCCAGTATTGTTATCAATAAGAACAGTAAGGTGTTTCTTGCTGGGTTTTTCTTTTTCATTTTGACCTCGTTTTATGGGTATCATATACCTCTGCTTCTGTCTTTTTTATAATTATTGTTTTGTTTTTATCTTATGCTTTTATCTTGGTTCTATCAACTCTTATCAGGATCTTTTGCTATTTTTTTGTGTTCTTATTATCTGCCCGTCTCTTAAGTGTTCTATCCTGTCTGCTACTTTCGCTACCTCTTCATCATGCGTTACTAATACTATTGTTTTCTTTTCTTTCTCATGTAGTTTTTTTAGGAAGTCTATAACTGTTGCTTCTGTTTTTGAGTCCAGGTTTCCTGTCGGTTCGTCTGCCAGTATTATTTCTGGATTGTTAGCCAGGCTTCTTGCTATTGCTACTCTTTGTTGTTGTCCTCCTGACAGTTCTGTTGGTTTATGGTTTATTCGTTCTCCTAATTCTACCATCTTTAGCAGTTTTGCTGCTCTTTCTTTTCTTTCTTCTGCGTCTATGCCTTGAAATATCATAGGTAGCATGACGTTTTCTTGCGCTGTTAGTGTAGGTAATAGGTTGAACTGTTGGAATATGAAGCCTATCTTTTTTCCTCTTACTTGTGCTAATGCTGATTCTGTCAGGTGTGAGATGTCTTTTCCGTCTAATAATATCCTTCCTCTTGTTGGTATGTCTAAAGCCCCCACCATGTTCATCGCTGTGCTTTTTCCGCTTCCGCTCGGACCCATTATCGCTACGAATTCTCCTTCTTTTATGTCCAGATCTATCCCTCTTAATGCGTGTACTTCTGCTTCTCCCATCGTATAGGTTTTCCATACCTTTTCCAGTTTTATGATTGATTTTTTTGTCATCTTGACTTCTCAGTTTATCTTAGCTTTCTCAGTCTTTGGTTTGTTTCTTTGAGTATCTTGCGCATTTCTGATTCTTTTTTCTCGTAATCTTTTGAATGCACGATCCTTAGGATATTCGTTTTTAGTGTTATTAGTTCAGGGCTTGACGCTCTTAATATTTTTTCTTCGTCTATAGTGTGTGTTTTTATATGTCTTAATAGGTCTTTTTCATCTTTTCCTGCTAAGGATAGCAGTACTGTGGTATTTTTTCTTATTTGATCTGCCAGTCTGTCTTTTTGTTGTGAGAATTCTTTTAGTGTCTTCTTTCCCTTTTCTGTGAGTTTATAGTTTTTTGTTTTTCCTTTCTTTTGGGATTTTAGTAGACCTGTCTTTTCCATCTCTTTCAGTAATGGGTACATGCTTCCGGGGCTTGGTTTTTTTCCTGTTGCCTGACCTAACTTTTTCATCAGTCCATAGCCTGACATGTCTTGTTCTTTCAGGTATTTCATCACAAAGTACTTCAGGTATCCTTTGAACATCTTGCTTTTTCTCTCCTCCTTTGACTAGCACATCTGAAACAGACATACCAGCACACACAAAATATATCTAAACCGATATATCGGAATCGACACACATATTTAAGCTTTTCCTTTAGAGCCACATTTAAGCAACATCTACAGAAGCCCCTGAAACCTTTACAGCATCTGTCTGCTTTCTGCATTTGATAAATTATTTAAACGGTGTCTTCTCTGTCATCTGAAAAGAAGTTTAAGGGTCGTATAAAAGAGGTTGTATAATCTATGAAGAATAAACACCTATCTGATTTTGATCGTCTTGGTAAAAGAGCCAGGGTCGGTCTTGAAGAAGCGATTCTTTTGTTTCTTATCGCTATTGAGATTCTTGATTTTTTTCGTATCATTCCCCCTTTTCTGGAGTTCATTGAGAAGACCTTAGCTTTTATCGCTTTTTCTTACCTTTTCTATAAGGTTAGTTTAAGCCGCATAATCTTTGGTCATAAATGGAAGGTTGTTGATGCTTTGCTTGTGTTGGCTTATGCTTTTTTGTCTGCCAAGAGCATCTTTGGTTTTTTCCTGTCTGCTTCTGTTGAACAGAGCATCTTGTCCCCTTTTTATTCTCTTATCATCTCAAACATTGATTTTCTTGAAAAGGTCTTTTTTAAGTCTGGTGTTTTTATCCTTTTGTTCCTGGCGTTTATTCTTGTTGATAGAAAGATTGGTAAGCCAAGTTCTCTTCATATTATCCACGAAGAAAGGCCTGCTAAGAGTGTTTTACAGAAGGTCTTCCGTTTCTTTACCATCTACCTTTTTTTTATCGGTTTTTTTATCCTTGTCTTTTCTTTTGCTATTGAATGGCTTGCCACTACTGTTGATGCTCCTGTGCTTGTCCTGGTTCTTATCATGGTCCTTTATATTATCATCAAGCATAAGCGGCGTATGGGTGCTGAGTCTTTTCTTCGTCGTGTCAGTGATTCTGCTGAAGAGTTTTATGAGAAGGTTATCTTGTTGTTTCAGAGCAAGGATCGTATTGCTATTGCGATAATCGGTGTTCTTGTGCTTCATCTATTGGTAGAGATAGGCCATTTTCTTATCCCTTACACGACCGGTTTGGCTGTTCCTTGGTATTTTGCGCAATTAGGCCCTGGCCATGAGCCTTTGCTTGTTCCTTTGGCTAAGGATTTTCTTGCTTCTTCCTCTTCTCTTCAGCAGTTTTTCGTTCTTTTGGTCTATGTCTTGAATGTTGTTGCTGCCCTTTTTCTTTTTGTGGCTCCTGCTTATCTTTGGTATTTCTTGTATAAGGATAAGCCTGTCCGTCCTGGTCATCTTACCTGGATGTTTTTTGGTGTGGTTTCGGTCTTTTTTGTCGCTCCGGTCTTTACTATGAGACGCCTCTCTTCTAAGCTCCTGATCGGTACTGATATTATCACTCATCAGGTTCCTTTCCTTGAGAATGTCTTTTTTGCTGTCTTTATCGGTTTTCTGGTTGGTCTTATCTTTTTTCTTCTTTATCGTCGCTTTCCTGGCAGGACTGCTAAGGCAGGCTTTATCCTGGCTATTGTTTATTTTGCTTTCTACCTGATGTATTTCTTCATTGATCTTTGGCATTATTATGTCAATGCTATCGTAGTGTTGCTGCAGAATTCTCAGTTTATCATCGGCATTCATCTGTTCCTGTTCTTTGTCTTGATAATCCTGTTCTACGTGGGTGGTTATGTTCTTTTGGTCTATGAGGTTTATGCTAAAGAGAAGATCTGATGATTCTATGAGAATATCATGAGTCTATAATAATCCTATAAAGGATTTAATGTGACAAGCACGGGTCTTAGTTCTGCAATCTTTGCTTGAAGCTTTGTTGGTCTTAAGAATTCTATATTTTCTGCTCATTATTGGTGGTTTGGGCTCCTACTGGATCCAGTATCCCGTACCATCTTAGTAATAGTCTGTCTTTTGCTTTGACGAGGTTTTCTCCTTCTCCTTGCACTATGACGCAGTTCTCTGCCAGTATTACTCTTGTGTCATTTGCTTGTTTGAGATATATCACTGCTTTGTCTGGATCTCCACATTCTACTACTCTGTCTGCGCATGCTTTTGTTATGTTCTTTGTGCATCCTGCTTCCATGTCATAACCGAATGCCCATGCTAAGCTCCTGCTTAGTCCGTAATTTGCTATTGCGACCCATTTCAGGTTTGGTGAGTCTGGATCAAATGTTATCCATAATTTTTTGTTCTTGACAAAATCCTTTGTCAGTACGCCTTCTACTGGTATGTTTTCTACTGACTTCGGGTCATAGTTGAATGTCACATCATACACTGTTTTTCCTTTCTGTACTTGCGTATACCATAGGTCTGAGTATTTGACGAAGGAGTATCCGTGGTACATATATCCTTGGTCTGGATCTAGTTTTCCTTTGATGTTCAGTGAGTGTAGTCCGTCTATTGTTACCGGTTCTTTATGCTTGAATGTGTAGAGTGTTACTCCTGCTAACAATAGCAGTATGACTGTTATGGTTGATAATAGCAATAATAGTTTTTTTGTGTCTTTTTTCTTTTCTTCAGGATTTTCTTTTTCTTCTTCTGTTGTCATCAGGTCGCTTGCGCTTACGTGTTTGCCTTCGGTATTATCATTTGGACTTATCATTGTTTTTGTCAGGTCCAGCCCTATATCCTCTGTCATTACTTTCTTTAGGCCTTGGTTCTCGTCTTCGTCTCGTTGGTTCTTGCTCATCTTCTTGTTAATGGTGATTTATTGATCCATGATTCCTAAGATGACATATATCATCCTCTCTGTTATTGCTGGCAGCTCGTACCTGTCTGCTTGTATTGTTATGCAGTGGTTTTCTGTGGTTATGTTGGTCTCTATATTTTCTTCCAGTTTTATTACCGGTAATGCGATCGTTGCATTTTGGCAGGTGATTATTGGCAAAGCGTATTCTTTGCTTTTGTTTAGTGTTCCTGTTAGTGTGTATATTCCTGTCTGTGAGAGCAGTGTTTCCATATTATATCTTGTCGCTTCTATTGTCTTGATGTTTTTTGAGTTTGGATTGAATGTTATGGCCAATACCTTTGATCCTTTAAGTGCATCTACTGTTTTTGGGTCCAGTTGTATTGCTTCTAGGTCTGCTGGATGGTATTGAAACTCGTATTTCTGGCCGTTTATCTTTACAAACCAGCCCTGGTTGGTTCTTTGGAACTCATAGCCGTTATAGGGTCTTTTTTCTCCGCCTTTTGCATAGCTTGAGAACATTATTCCGAATACTGATGCTATCATTAATCCTGCTAGTATGAGCGTCCATATCAGTTCTTTGGAAAGCTTTTTCTTTCTTTTTTTATGGTGGAACTCTTTTTTTGGTTTGTATTTTTTTACTCTTGACATAGGTTTTGGAATTATCGTCTTGTTTATATTACTTATGAATCTGTTAATTTTTGTTGCTCAGTATGATAATCTGATAACTTATTATGATCTCTATACTCTCTGATAATTTCTGATGTTTGAGACAATACTCTCTTGAATAACCCTTACTTGTGCTTACGACCTCTTTATTCATGGTTATCTTTATTCTCAGTGATTGCTTAAAAACAAAACATTTTTAAATAGAAATACCTCTTGTTTCCTTTGCTCTATATATATGTAATACAGGTACATAGTATTACGTAAGCATCTGTGATTGATAAAACATGACCATCCTTATTAGGTTATTTTTATCACTGGATGGCTTATTTGAGTAACGACCGGCCGATACAGTCGCTTGTGCTTCTGTGTCTGGTTTCGGAAAGAGTGGTGGATTGATGGTGAAAAAGAGGTTTAAAACATCAATTTTTTTAGTTCTAGCTCTATTGATAATCCCTCTTCTTTCTGCTATTGTTGATGCTGGTTGTTGTATTGGCGTTACTGGTTGTTCCCGTGCTTTTTTTCCTGCTGAGTGTTCGGGTACCACTACTTATTCTGCTTCTGAATGCGAGGATGAGGCTTCTTGTGATATTATTGCTTGCTGTCATAATATTCCTGGTATGCCTCTTGCTAATTATCGTATCACTTGTGAAGCTATGGTTCCTACTCCTCGCATTGTTGAGATGGGTGTTCATTTCCTTACTGATCCTAGCCCTAAGGAGACTGATGCTGCTGAGTTTTGTCGTGGTGCTGCTCCTCCTTGTAGTTATTCTAATTGTGAACAGGCTAATCAGCCTGGTTGTCAGTGTGGTTTTACTTTGACTACTGATCAGAGCACTTTTTGTTGTGGTGCTGATTCTGCTATCTTTCCTAGTTTTGGTTCTTGTACTGCCAGCCCTTCTTGTAGTGTCGGTAATTTCTTCAGTATCAGTGGTTTCGTCAAGACTCCTGACGGTGATCCTATAAGTGGCGCTACAGTTCGTGCTGGAGGTAAGCAGACCACTACTGATATTGATGGTAGCTGGACTATTGATCTTCTTCCTGATCAGTCTTCTGGTTCTGTGATAGCTACTAAAGAGGCTTCTATTAATTCAACTTCTTATTCTATTCAGGGAGCGGATGTTACTGATCTTGTTCTTACCTTGGTCGTTAAGGCAGTTCCTGTTGAAGGTGGTGAAATATGTGATAATGGCTGGGATGATGACGGCGATCAGTTCGGCTGGAATTCTTCTCTTTTGGAATCCGATGATTTTAAGATGGCTGCTGATTGGTGCGATTCTGATTGTCCTTCTAAGAACCCTACTCGCAGGGTGAAGAAAACTGTTACTAGGGCTTATTTCCGTTATGAGGGTGAATGGTCTTCTCAGGATCAGGATTTTTGTTCTGATAATATTGATAATGATTGTGACGGTTATACTGATTGTGAGGATGAGGAGTGTAAGCTTCATTCTCCTGCTTGTCAAGCCACTGTTTGCGGCGACGGTGTTGTTCAGTTCCCTAATTCTCTTGGTGAGTTTGAGCAGTGTGACATCAATTCTACAGGCGGTGATGATTCTCTTTGTCCGGGTAAGTGTATCCCTGCTGGTGAGCCTAACGAGTGTCATTGTCTTTATGAGGCTGTTTGTGGTAATGGTATCATTGATGAGCCTTTAGAGGATTGTGATGGCGTCTTTAGTGCTGGTAAAGATGCTTGGGAACCTTCTCAGTATAATCCTTCAAGTGGTTGTACTATTGACCAGTGCGGCACTCCTAATTCTGCTCATCCTTGTCAGTGTCCTCCTCCTCAGGTTTGCGGTAATGGTATTGTTGAAGCGCCTGAAGAATGTGACCTTGGTTTTCTTCCTGGCGCTACTGATAGTGTTGATTGTCCTGATGGTGGCTGCTCTCCTAATTGTAAGTGTCCTCCCAGTCCTGTGAAGTGCGGCAATAATCTTCTTGAGCTTGGAGAGGATTGTGATGGTACTTATGATCCTTACTCTAACACATGGACTGATTTCCGTGCTCGTAAGTATGGTTGTTCCCGTGCTACGTGTGCTCCTCCTGAGGATGTTTGGAAGGAGAACCCTGATAATACTGCCAATAATGATTATGCTTCTCTTCTTTCTTCTTTAGGTGTTGATAGTCCTTGTAAGTGTGCTACTGTCTGTAAGCTTCAGCCTACCGGTCCTAATATCACTTCTATTGTGCCTGTTCAGTTTAAGCGTGAGTTTGATATAAATTGGGATGATGAGTGTATGAATGAGAATGCTCATGAGTATAATGTTTTGCGTTGCGAAGCTGATGATGATACTGGTGCTGGTTGTGATCCTGACCTGGAAGCTGGTTGGACTGTAATAAACTCTTATCCTTTGGGTGTTACGAATTCCTACGCTGACACTTCTTTTAAGGGCTCTACTGCTGATAAGGATCGTTATTATTGTTATCGTGTTGAGGGCATCTATGACACTTTGACTGCTGATACTCGTAAGGTTCGTTCTCCTTTTGATCCTGGTATGCACTGTGTTAAGGCCGGTCGTGAAGAATGCTTTACGTTTCAGGATTATCACCCTGACGCTGATGAGTTCTGTTCTGGCTTGAACAACAATGTCCGTTCTACTTGCGACGCTAATAATTCTATCACTCCTGTTGAGGATACTAAGAAGGTGGATTGTAATGAACCTGGTGATGTCTTTGGTGTTCCTCAGGAGTTTGTATGTGTTGGCCCTTATACTTCTGGTGAGAAAGTGGGTAAGACTGAGTGTATCCCTAAGTCTGCTTGTGATTATTGTCAGGATCCTTTTGGTATCTTCGCTTATTCCAGGAGTGCTGGCAGCCCCGAGGGTGATATGGAGCTTATGCCTGGTTTTACCTACGATTATGGTTGGGCTCCTCAGACTGCTTCTATTGGTTCTCCCCGTTCTGCTGGCGGTTGGCTTCCTTGTTTGTCTCTTGATTTTTGTTATATGGATTATTCTTACACTTCTACTGATATTTTCAAGCCTATTGATACGAACATGTCTTGTTATGATTATCATTCTAAGGAGGCTTGTGAACGCGATAAGGCCATGGTGGGTAATTGTGAGTGGGTTCCTCATCCCGAGTATGGTGAGTTGGGTATTGGTGTCTGCCGTTCTACTATCGTTGAGAAGCAGGAGTGTGAGCGTTGTCATGATCCTATAAATCGTGTTTTTGGTAAGTGCGATCGTGAGATGTGTTCTCTTTATGGTCGCTGTTATTATGACAAGAATAATCTTCCTGGCGAATACCTTAAGTTCTATCATGATGCTTTTATCTCTGCTGATAATCCTGTTAGGACTGCTGATTATGCTTCTGATAATAATTATTATAAGTGTCGTCCTGAACGTGAGATCTCTTGTGATAACTTTGATACTTATGATGATTGTGTGAATTCTGATTCTCCTTATTCTCTCGGGAATTCCACGAGGTTTAATGCTTCTGTGGATATCAATGTTTCTGGTAACATGTCCGATGATGAGTTCTATAAGCTTTCTGGCAATAACTTGTTGGTTCAGGGCAGTGATGATTTCTTCAATTTTTCTAAGTGCGCTTGGGTTTATGATGCTTATCAGTCTGTCCAGACTAATCCTTTGAATCTTAGTCAGGTTACTCGTTCTTATCTTCGTTCTAATGGCCGTTGCGTTAAGAATTCTGATGATAATCCTCCTTCTAACACTACTCAACGTTTCCCGTTCCTTAACATTAGTCATATCCTACAGAAGACTGATTGTGATGGTGTTTCTGAATCCTTGGTTCCTGATAGGCAGGATTGTAATAAGGATATGACTCCTCCTGTGACGACTCTTCCGTTATATGATAATATCAGGATTGCTGGCACTTTCTCCATTCCTGCCAGTGTCAATGACAATTCTTTGGATTATGCATCTTATGATTATTATCCTGATACTTACGCTTGTATCGCTGAGATCAAGACTGAGCAGGGCGAGGAGCAGGATCTTGATTGTTACCCTTCTGGTAAGGCTGATAATTGGGGCCGTGATATAGGTAACTTGATCACTGCTTCCAGCGTGAACAAGAATGTTTCTTACAATCTTTCTGACGGTGTAAACGTGAGCGAGTACATGGCTCTTGGTCGTGATAACTTTGAGAATATCCGTTCTGGTTGGTATTGGTTCAAGTATTTCTCTGAGGATATTTCTCATAATATTGAGCCTGTCAAGAAGTATAAGGTATATATTGATTCTGATCCTCCTAATGTTGTCCTTTCGTTCTCTAATGTTTCTTGGGAGGAACGTGAGGATATTTGGCGTACTAATGTCAGTGTTCATATGTCTATTGTTCCTCGTTATGATGAGGATGATAGGAATGCGTTCTGTAATGCTAAGCTTTATCTTGGTAATGCTTCTATCTATCCTTTACAGGATATCCTGAATGAGTACAATAATTCTTGGGATCTTTTTTATGATGGTCTGCATGATGATTATTACACTCTTTGGTATCATTGCGAGGATGATGTCGGTAATGTTGCTGAGAAGCGTGTCCGTTTTGTCGTTGATGGTGACCGTTCAATAACTAATCCTCAACCTGCAAAGACTGTTAATACTAATGATGTTGTTCTTCAGGTTGAAACCGGTACTAATGCTGAGTGCCGTTATCTTGAGGCTTCTTCTGAAGATATCCCCAATCTTGAGGAGGGTGCTGATCCTGATACCGTCTCCCAGGTTTTCCAGACCATGAATAAGTTTGAGGCTACTGGTTCTCCTGATGCTCCTTTGACTGTTCACCGTCAGCGCATCTCTGTCCCTGATGGTTATCATCGTTTCTATGTTAAGTGTTTGATGTTTGCTGATGATAAGATCCGCGGTAATAATGCTGATCAGATCCGTTTTGCTGTTGATAGGGGTGCTCCTGCGACTTCTTGGTCTTCCAGTAAGACTGCTTACAATAATTGGTATAATGATGATATTATGGTGTCTCTTTCTTGTGATGATCCTGTCATCTATGGTGAGGGTAGGCCTTGGCAGTTCGGTTGTGAGCTTACGTATTTCTGTCTTGGTGAGAATTGTGCTGATTATGACAAGTGGCATCTTTATACCGGTCCTGTTCCTCTTGATAAGACGACTTACATGTCTTTTTATTCTGTTGATCGCGGCACTAATAATGAGTCTGTCCAGAAGAATGTCTTGTTCCAGATTGATAAGACGCCTGCTGATGTGACTATTGATGTTCTTGATCAGGGTTCTCCTGCTAAGGTGATCGTTCTTGATAACGTGTATAAGGTTGTGGTCACTTCTGATAAGCCTATCATTAGTCCTCTTGTTGAGTCTCCTGCTCTTACTTTTGAGTCTGAACCTTCTAAGTTCTCTGATTCTGTCCAGTTGTTCCCTACTGATAATGCCAGTGTTTGGGAGGGCGTTTTCCGTCTTGATAATATCAATGCGAACAAGAATTTTGAGGGTCTTATGAAGTTCAGTGTTTTTGGTCATGATTATCATAATGTTGGTTTCCTTTCTGATAAGAGGGTTCCTATAGATACTCTTCCTCCTGACATGCCTGTTGTTGAGCCTTCTCTTGAAAGTCCGTCTCCTGATGCTTCTGATTATCAGTTGATGCCTTATCCTATTAACTGGAATGATGATGTTTACTATACTAATCAGCCTGTGCTTAAGATTACCGGATATACTGATGAGCTTCTTTCTATCATAGGTGTTCGTACGGTTGATAATCTTGCTCTTGAGACTTCTTTCACTCAGACTCGTGATGCCACTCCCCAACCCATTAGTAATGATTCTCTTGGCTGTTGTGTTGGTGCTTCGGGTTGCATCCATGCTAAGAGTCAGGATGAGTGTCCTCTTTTTACGACTTTTACTGCTTCTCAGGCTTGTGAGCAGATTGAGTCTTGTGATATTGTCGCTTGTTGCCATAACCAGACCGGCATCCCTCTTGCTACTTATCGTTCTGCCTGTGAAGCTTTGGATCCTAGACCTGATATGACTTTCATCTCTAAGTTTGATAGTTCTCCCAGAAAGTTTTCTACTCGCGCTGATGTTCTTTGTGGTAAGGCTTTTGTCTGTGGTTTTTCTTCTTGTGAGAATGCTAATCCTCAACCTTGTGTTTGCGGTTCCAAAACAACTACTATGAATAATCCTTATTGCTGCGCTCTTGATTCTTCAGTCTTTGGTGACGCCGATTCCTGTTCTGCCAGCCCTTCCTGTGCTGTTGGTTCGTCAGAGGAAACTCCTTCTGAACCTGATCAGACTTTTGTTTATCAGGATAAGGTTCTTTCTGGTTTTAAGGGTTTCAGTGAGATTCGTATTGCTGGGGATATCCGTAATAAGGTTTCTACTGATGATTTTATAGGTTTTGATGATGAGCAGAAGACTATCGGTCCTCGTACTAAGTTTGGGTATTATGGTCTTTTCTATGATATCACTTCTTTGAAGTACGTCGGTGGTGATGAACAGTATACTGTTTTGCATGTTTGGCCCAGGCTTGAGAAGTCTTTGTCTCCTGACGAGCCCATCTTCTTTTATCCAAAGGAAAGCCCTATCTACTGGTTTGGTCTTGACTTGCCTCTTCAGTCTCTTAAGAAGAATGATTTTTATCTTAAGGCATATGATGATGCTGGTAATCTTGTTCGTTATCCGTCTATCAGCCAGTATCCTCCTGTTTTGACTTTCTTTTATGATCCTAATCCCCCTAAGGTTCTTGCTCATAGGCCTATTGGAGGTTCTACTTCGCATAATACCTTTGATATTGAGCTTTTTGTCTCTGAGGGTAAGGGTGAATCAGGTATTGATTTTAATAAGACTTCTTTCCTTATCAATGGTGAGCCTGTCTCTTTTAATATTGAGCTTTTGAACGAGTCAGGTCAGGATCCGACGAATGATTATTATCGTATCTGGTCTCCTGTTTCTGATCTTGATGATGGCACTTATTTTATCAACATCTCTGCTCCTGATAAGGCTACTAATCCTTTGGATACTTCTGATAGTAATTCTTCCTGGACGATTGTTGTGGATAAGTCTTTACCTGCTGATCCTGTTGTTTCTTTTGATGGTTGTAAGAAGGGTATTGATTTTGATGATCGTTGGTATTGTCGTTCTTCTCCTGATTTCACTGTTGATTTCACTTCTGAACCTGCTAATGTGACTTTGACCGATATTGTTATGGAGTCTGAACCTTCTGCTGGTGAAGCTGCTGTCTGCAACGAAACTTCTTATAATCTATTCCATTGTCATTTTACTGAGCCTAAGACTAGTGATCCATCTTATTTCTGGGCGGATTATGGTATTTTTGTCAAGGCTTTCAAGACTTTGGATGATGGTACTAAGAGCAATATTGCTGAGTATGGCCCTTATCCTTTCACTGTTGACGATCAGGCTCCTGTTTTTGATCTTGATTTTAATCATCGTATCAGGGATAACTTTAACCTTTCTATCTCTGCTATTGTCTCTAATGAGAATCATCCTTTGATAGCTTCTGTTGAGATTTTTGGTAAGACCTATTATCCTATCTATTCTTCTAAGTCTGGAACCGCGTATAATTTTGTCTGGGCTGTTCCTGATTTTGACAAGGCTACTCAGGAAGGGCCTGCTAACATGGTCGTTTCTATCGCTGATTTTGCTGGTAATTCTAAGTCTTTGACTATTCCTGTCTATGTTGATCTGACCCCTCCTCGTGTTTCTGATATTAACATAAACATCTCTAACTCTATCCTTATCGGTCATGATACCTTTACTTCTAATGCTAATGTTACTGTTACAGGTACTTTGTTGGACGATGACGTAGCGGCCATCTGGACTGTTCCTGGCGACTTTAATGATACTGGTTTTGAGGAGAAGAAGTTCGGTGTTGTTCATTATGATCAGAAAGCGGGCTCTTGTGATGAGGAACCGCCTGTTGTTTCTGTTGAGAAGCATGATGGTGCTGTCTCTTTAGTCTGCGATGATGATTCTGGTTGTGAGTCTTCTGGTAGTTTCTATGGTGTTGTTCCTGAGGGTTCCTGTATTCCTGATACTCCTTATTCAAAGGGTAATGTTATCAATTTGACTATGCCTTTTATCCTTTGTTATGACTTACATGATATTGATGGTAACCGTATCACTGGCGCTCGTATGATCAGCGGTTCCGGCGATAATACCTTATTTGAGCAGCCTTATACGAATGGTAACAATCCTGATTGTCAGGGTGTTGGTCAGGGCACGTTCTCTGTCAATGTCCGTCTTTATGATCCTAGTGCTGGTGGTGTCAGTGAGCCTCGTCTCTATAATAATATGCTTATCAATCAGATCAATAATATGACTCTTGTTGTTCAGGACCTTGCGGGTCATGAGAGCAGCAGGAAGCTTAGGATTATCACTGATGTCGCTGCGCCTTTGAAACCGATATTTACTATCACTGGTTGAGCCTTAAGCAGGGTTTGTGGTTAGCTTTTGTTTTGACTAAGACAATGAACGATGAGAAAGACAGTTTTTTTGACGATCCTTGTATGTTTGGTTCTTATTAGTTTTTTCTTTGTTCCTTCTGTCTCTGCTGTTGAGGCTGGTGTGAAGCCGGTCGTTACTGCTCAGTTCACTGAACAGGTCATTCTTGTGAGTTATTCTTTTAAGAATACTGATTCTGGCAAGTCTTATCCTGCTGAGTTCCTTGGTGTTGTTGAGTCTCAGCATAAGTATTCTTTTACTCCTGCTAAAGCTTTGTCTAATGGTAATTATGATTTTATCCTGATCGCTAAGGATCTCGTGGGTAATTGGAAGGAGTATCACTACTCTTTTACTGTTTATGTCGCTGAGACGCGGATCCTTCTTACGGCTCCTAATAGTCTTGGTTATTCTCAGTTTTCTCCTTTTAATGTTACTGTTTTCACTTCTAAGCCTGCTTCTTGTAAGTATTCAGGCGTCAAGGTTGATGGTTTTGAGGATATCCGTCTTAAGCCTTTTGATATAACTGGTAATGTGAGTTCTGGTGATCTGGTCTCTGATCATACGATTGTCGGTTTTAGTGTTGAGCCTGACTTTCCTAAGCGTTTGTACGTCGTCTGTAGTGATGATCTTGGTCGTGATGTGTTTGCTGATTTTCTCTTACATACGGATCCTAAGCCTCCGACCGTGACTTATTCTGGTTTTGACCCTGATCCTGTTTCTGAATATCCTGAGACTGGTCCACTATCTTCCACTTTGAAGGTTGTTACTGATGAGCCTGTGATCTGTAAATATACTTCTGATGCTAACTTATCTTATGAGGATATGGATCCGTTTCCTGGTTTTGATGAGAACAGTCTTGATGCCTTTAAGGACACTAATGAGGTCGTCCTGACTTTTCCTGATGATACTGTTAAGGATACTTTCACTTATTATTTTCAGTGTGAGGACCGTTCTGGTCGTCTTACTCCTAAGGTCAAGAAGGATATTCTTGTTGATTTGACTGTTGGTCTTTCCATAAGGGTCAATTCTCCTCCTAAATTTACCAGCAATACTTCTGTCTATCTTAATATCACGACGAATAAGCGTGCTTATTGTATGTATAAAGGTTCTTCTCCTGATCCTACTTCTTTTACTGATCCTAATGCTGCTTTGGGTTCTGATATCGATCATCTTTCTCGTTCTCATGGTAAGGATCTTGGTTCTCGTTCATCAGGCAATTATACTGTTTCTATCTTGTGTAATGTTCCTGAAGGCGTGGGCTTTGAAGCTCAGGAAAAGCAGATCAGTTATACTTTTGTCATTGATACTGTTCCTCCTGATGCTCCGGCTGTGTCTGCTGTTTCTCCTGTCTGCGGTAACACTCTTTCTGCTACGTTTAATGCTTCTGATGCAGAGTCGGGTATTGCTGAGTATCATTGGGCTGTCGGTGGTGATGGTTTGATCTATAATAATGGCTCTACTTCTGAAAATAGTGTTTCCGTCTCTACTTTTGCTTCTGGTGCTCCTTTGAATCTTTCTCCTGAAGGTGCTTACATCTTTTCTGTTTCTGCTGTTGATAATGCTGGTAATGAGGGTCCTGCTGGTGTTTCTGATACTATAACATTTGATGATACTGGTATCGCTTGCGATCATACGCCCCCTAAGATCTCTATCAATAAGTCTGAATTTGGTCAGTCTGCTACTATTGAGTGTGTTGATGATAAGTCTGGTTGTTCTTCTTTGGGCAGTTTTTATGGCACTTCTTATGAGGAACCTTGTACTGCTGATCAGTATTATCTTCCTCCTGCTGTTGTTCCTCTTTTCCGTTCTACTATCATCTGTTATAACATCTCTGATACTGCCGGTAATCGTGCTGTCGGTTCTCAACTGGTGACTCTTAATGCCAGTACTGAACCTGACACTCCTAAATGTCCTGATGGTATCGATTCTGACGGTGATGGTTATGGTGAGCGTTGTCCTTTAGGTCCTGACTGCGATGATACGGATCCTAATATCAGCATCGGTTGTCCTGATGGTTGTATCATGGACTTGGATGGTGACGGTTATGGTATTGGCTGTGCTAAAGGCAATGATTGTAATGGTCGTGATCCTGATCTGACTACTGATTGTCCTAATGGTTGCATCTCTGATAATGATGGTGATGAGTATGGTCTTGGCTGTGCTAATGGCCCTGACTGTAAGGGTGATGATTCTACTCTTCAGGTTTCTTGTCCTTCTGGTTGTTTTGATGATAATGATGGTGAAGGTTATGGTATAAACTGCCCTGCCGGTTATGATTGTAATGGTGAGGATGCTGATCAGATGCAGAGCTGTGATTCTCTTTGTATCCAGGATACTGATGGTGACGGTTTCGGTCCTGGTTGTTCTCAGGGTCTTGATTGTGATGGTGCTGATCCTTCTTTGACTGTTGATTGTCCTGATGGTTGTATCTTTGATGAGGATGGTGATGGTTATGGTATGGGCTGTTCTAAGGGTAATGATTGTAGTGGTTTGAATCCATTGGTTTTTGAGTCTTGTCCTAATGGTTGTATTGATGATAATGATGGTGACGGTTTCGGTTGGGGTTGTAATGCGGGTGCTGATTGTAACGATACTGATCCTACCGTAAATATTGATTGTTCTTCCACTACCGATTGTATCTATGATCATGATGGTGACGGTTTCGGGTTGGGCTGTAATGCGGGTGCTGATTGCGATGATTTTGATCGGGCCCAGAGCGATCAGGAGTGTTCTGGTAATTGTACTTTTGATGAAGATTGTAATGGTCTCCCTGACGATTGGCAGTTAAAGTATTGGAATGCTACTGTTTGCGCTGATGAGTCTTCTTGTGGTAGTGCTGCTGATCCTGACCAGGATGGTTTTTCCAATATAGAAGAGTATCGTCGTGGTTCTGACCCTTTGGTCAAGGAGGAGAAGGAGGTTCCTCCTGTTGAGGTTAAGGAGGAGAAGGAGGATGCTGATGAGGATGGTATGCCTGATGCTTGTGAGCTTAAGTATGGTCTTGATCCTTCTGATCCTTTTGATGCTGATGCAGACCCTGATGGTGATACTCTTTCTAATAAGTTTGAATGTACTTATGTTTCTGGTTCTTGTTATGGTTCCTGGCTTGATCCTCATGAGTCTGATACTGACAGTGATGGTTATGATGATAATGTTGAGATTGATGAGGGTTTTGATCCTTGCGATCCTGATTCTCATCCTTCTGGATCCTTTATTGGCATCTTGATTTTTATTTTTGGTTTTCTTCTTAGTCTTGGTTCTGTTGGTTATTTGATCTACAAGAAGTATTATCTTCTTCTCATCTCTCCACCACCGAGTCCGAAGCCAGCTGCAGCTCCTGCTGCGGCTCGGCCGGCTCAATCTCGTAGGGTTCCTGTTTCACGCAGACCTATCCATCATGTTCCTCGTGTTGTTCATCATCCTGTCCAGAAACCTGGACCTAAGCATCCTTTACTTTCTAAGGATAAGTTTTTGGAAGAGGCTCGTAAGCGTGCTGAGGAGCGTGAGAAGATCTTCTCTAAGTTTGGTGGTAAGCATAAGCATGAGACTCCTAAAGAGGTCATGGAACATCTTGCTGAGAAGAAAGCTCCTGCTCACCATATCCGTATCCCTAGGCACGCACTTCACAAAGGTCTTGTTCTGAAAAAAAGGCCCAAGGTTGTTGCTAAGCAGGTTTCTGAGCATGGAAAGCCCGCTACTAAACAAGCCGGCAAACTAGCTGACCATGTTGATTCTCTTGCTAAGGTCGCTCCTGATTATTTTAAGCGTATCTCTGAACTTTCTAAGCACGAAGAGGATTATTTTAATCGTCTGGCCTCTATCGTTGAGAAGAAGAATATTCTTATGGAGGACAGGTACGTCGACAAGCTCGCTAAGATCAGCAAAGAGGTTAAGCGTAAGAAGTTGGAAGCTAAGACTGTTGAGAAGGCTTTCAGGAAGACTGATGTTGACCGGCTTGATGAATTTCTTGGTTCTCGCAAGAAGGTCTCCACTTTTCTTAAGGAGTATGCTGAAAAGGAAGTTGGTAGAAGCAAGGTTCCTGAGAAAAGAAGTGCGTCTGTTGTTTCTGTAAGGAAGGATGATGATTTTGCTCGTCTTGAGCATCTTGGTGCTGGTAAGTCTGATGGTTTTGATGCTCTTGAAAGTCTTTCCCACAGGAAGAGATCGGGTCTCCTTGAAGACCTTAAGGACCTGTCTTCTGAAAAAGCTCAGAATACTGCTTTATCCAATATTTCTGTCCTTTCTGAAACCTCTTCTAAGGCCGAGATCTTTAAGACTTTTAAGCGTATTTCTAAAGAGAAGCACGTTGATAAGGATGTTTTTGCTGTTTTACTTGATTACTTGTTGAAGTCTGGTAAGATTTCCAAGAGGGATGTTTCAGAATTGCTTTTTAAGTTGGAAGAGGATGGCATCCTTGATAAGAAGGCTGTCTCTGATGTGTTTTTTAGTTTGGGTATGAAACGTTGAACTGTTGATGAAGGATGGACTGGCGAGGTTTTTATTGTTTTGTTTGGGTAAAAGTTAAAAAGACCGGAATTTTATGCGTTTTCAAAGAGGTGTTTATATGAGAAAAGCTCAGGTTGCTGGACAGATCTTTATTTACATTATTGCTATTGTTGTTGTTGGTTTGATTGTTGTTTATGGTTATTCTGCTATCAAGGATTTTAGGAAGAAAGGTGAAGAGGTTGAACATATCACCTTAAAGACTAACATGCAGAACGCTTTTAAGAGTATCATTTCTGATTATGGTTCTATCAAACGTCCGGATTTTGATATTCCCGGTAAGTATACTATGGTTTGTTTTGTAGATACTGCTAATAAAGCTGCTGCTGATAGTTCTGATCTTTGTCGTCAGGATGGTGGTGATGATCCTCTTTTTGAGCCTGTTGTCTGTTCTGGTTGGAAGATAGGCAAGGATAATGTTTATCTTGTTCCTGATGGTTCTGAATCTTGGGATGTTGGCAAGATCATCTTTAGTTCTGATAATAATCCTTTTGCTGGACAGCATTTTATGTGTTTTGATGTGGTGAATAACAAGATTAAGATTCAGCTTAAGTCTTTGGGTGATAAGGTAGAGATCTCAAAGTATGATTGAGTATAAGATTATGGTTTGTGTAAGATGGGATTGAAAAAGAGGCATTTTAAGAAACGTGGAGCTTTTAGGTTTAGGAACAGGAAGGCTCAGGCTGTTGAGTCTCAGTTCAACTGGATCTTTATTCTTATAGTCGGTGCTGTTATCATGGCTTTCTTTGTTTTTATTGTTGTTAAGCAGAAGGCTGCTTCTGAAGCTAAGTTTTCTGGTAAAGTCACCAAGCAGCTTAATACTGTTCTTGTCGGTGCTAAGGTCTCGTCAGGCACTTATCAGGAGATTCCTATTCCTGAAGTTTCTATACGTTTTGAGTGTAATGATTATTATATCGGTCCTGCTTCTCAGCGTTTAGGTAATCGTGTTGTTTTTGCTCCTACTTTCTTAGAAGGTGCTAAGATCATCACCTGGACTTTGGATTGGAATGTTCCTTTTAAGGTCACTTCTTTCCTTTATCTTTCCAGTCCTACAATCAAGTATTATGTTATTGTTCCTTCTTTGGAGGATGAGCAGGCTTCTGCTTTTTTTGATTCTTTGCCTCCTATGCTTAATAAGGCGATGTACACTATTGAGGATTATAATAATGGTGATATTCTTTTTGAGAATGACTTGGGTGTCAGGTTTATCTTTTATAACGTCGCTTCTGCCGGTTCTTCTTTTAACCTTCCTCCTGGTTTTCAGGGTTTAGATAAGGTTCCTGTTTCAGGCCTTAACATTGACTTGTCTGATAAGAATAATCCTGTCTTTCAGTTTTTGAAGACCAATACTGCTACTACTCTTAATGCTGTCGGAGATCCTGTTCCTTTTTATGAGGATCCTGTCCTTTATGGGGCTGTCTTTTCTGATAGTCTGGAAACCTTTAATTGTGTTATGAAGAAGGCTTATGCGCGTCTTAATGTTTTGTCCAGGGTTTATCTTGAGAAGCTTAATGCTCTTGCTCCTCTTTACGAAGGCTCTTCTTGCGAAGGTGTTTATCTTGATAATGTTTATCTTAAGGGTTTGATTACTGCTACTGAGGATTATCCTCCTGATTACGGGGCTATTGGTGATTCTGTTGCTTCTTTGGAGCAGTGGAATACTAAGCTTCAGCTTCAGTCCTGTCCTTTGATTTATTGAATATGAGATTATTATATGATTGTAAGCATGAATGATACCATAAAAAATGAACGATGAGGTTATGAGATAAGATGACCAGAAGTTTTTCACGGAAGGCGCAGATCAAGATGGGCGAGACCATCGCTATCTTGTTCATTTTCTTTATGCTTTTGGTTGTGGGTGCGGTCTTCTACATGAATATGGCTCGTTCTTCTATGAAGAAAAGTATTGAAGAGTCTTATCAGCTTAAGGCTGTTGAGCTTGCTCAGGTCATCTCTTTTCTTCCTGAACTTCAGTGTACTGAATCTAATGTTGTACAGCCCAGCTGTTTTGACCTTTACAAGATCATTGGTCTTTCTAAGGTCTATCAGGAACCTAAAGCTTTCCTTCTTTATTCCCGGGAGTTTGAGAACACTCAGATCCGTATCTTGCAGATCTATCCTCCTGGCAAGAACTATACAATCTACTCT
>JALWQS010000047.1 GCA_027083015.1 Candidatus Woesearchaeota archaeon | reverse complement strand
CGATAAATGGCGCACTTTATCAGAGACCGAAAGAAGATTTCAATCTGCGACTCAGACTCTTGAACACAAAATCAGCCAAAGGACGAAGGTTCAGAACATCCTCTTCGTTATACGCAACGATACGATCTAAAGAATCAGGATTACCTGTCAAAAGATAATCATGCCAAAGAGCAACAGCATCCTCACCACGCATACCATCAACAATGGCAGAACGTGAAATACCAACATCCTTCTCAATCTGCTTAAGACCACCAGATAAACCCAACCTTGCAAGAGGAAAACGAAGATCAAGATGCGGAACATCAGGAAGAATACCTGGAAAATAACGATCAATAACAGGAAGATCAAAAGAAGCACCATTAAAGGTCACAATAAGTTTCTTACCTAAAAATAACTGCTGAAGGTTACGCTTAGTAAGCGAACGATCCTTGACCAAAGTAAAAGTCCGGTCACCATCATAACAACCAAGAACCGTTATATCCCCATAATAACCAGAAGTCTCTATGTCAAGAAAGAGAGCATCATCACGGAAAAAATCATATGTACGCCAGACTTCTGAAGGAGGAAAAGAAATGAAAAAAGAAGAATCATAGTCCCTCACAGCTTTCTTAGCTTCAATCAACCGTTTATCGTAATACTTCTTACGGACAACAGAAAAACCTTTGACTATCCTGCTATCAAGAAAAGAATTCCAATCAGAAATTCCCTGAGACCAAAGGTTCTGCTCAGTAATGGGACCTATACGTTCCAAAAATATAAAAGAATTATGTATCATAAAAGAAAAAAAGTTTCGGCAATATTTAAAATCTGCGTCAAATATATAAATAAGATGATAACAACACAAGAAAAGAAAAAAGAAAAAAACAGAGAGAGAATAAAAGACAAGAAAGAAAAAACAAAGAAAGGAACATAAAGGAATACCTAAAAACCCATAAACAAGATAAAGAAGGTGAAGATAATGAAAGCATACAAGACAATAAAAATCCTGATAATGCTGATGATAATCGCATCTCTGATAATAGGGTGCAGCAAGATCCAAGAAAAAAATCCCACAACACCGAGTGAAGAGAAAGATATCTCACCACCAAAATCACAGACGAAAGAAGTTTCAGGAGAACTGATAGAAAAAAGAGGACAACAAACCAACATAACAGACTTTAAAGAACTGCTCAAGAGATTATCAAAGATACAATCATTCAAATACACCTATAAAGACACCAACAAAGAAGGAGAATGGAGATACTTCATATTAGGAAGGTTCGTAAAAGTAAAACTCAATGAACTCAAAACAGATGAAGAAGGAGAAAAATACAGCGAAGTATTTATGGATAGGATAACAAAACAAGCCTTCGCGCACTGCGGAAGAGAATACTGCGATAAAGACAAAGAAGTGGAAAGAGTAGATTATAACAAATACTACCAAGAAGACCCATACGAGCTAGCATCAGGGATGACAAACGCACAGTACCTGACAGAAGACATGATAGGGCAAGATGTAACAAAAGTATTCAAAGTAAACTTCTACGGAAAACCCGCAAAGGTATGGATGCAGGAGTACTACGGTTATCCGATAAAGATTGACCTAGGAAACCGAGTGATAGAATACAAGAACATGACCGTAGATGCGACAAGAACGGGAGAGATAGACATGCCCTTCAACTTCACGATAAAAGGAGAACCAGGACGATGGTACTTCTGGGACCACTACCTAGGACTATGGCCTAACAAGAAAAAAAGCAGCCTGATAGGTAAAACAGAAACAGGTGCTTAATCATAAAAGCATAGAAATCATTTTTAATCATATTCATAAATACGAAAGATTCGAAAAAACATTCAAGAAAATTTCTCAATAACACGATCAAAGAAGCTCTTCTTAGGAGAGATTTTAGTACCCAATTTCTCAGCCAGATCCTTCAAAGCCTTCTTTTGAGATGAATTGAGATTAGTAGGAGTATGGACAACAACCTTTACAAACTGGTCGCCCACACGAGAAGAATTAAGATAAGGAACGCCCTTACCTTTCATCTTAAAAAGAGTGTTAGACTGGGTACCCGCAGGTATCTTCAGTTTCGCCTTACCACCAACTATAGGCACCTCAATAGTACCTCCTAAAGAAGCAGTCACAAAAGATATAGGAACCTCAACATAAAGATCATTATCACGACGCTCAAATACCTTATGAGGCTTTACATGAACAACAATAAACAGGTCACCAGGACGAGCGCCGCGCTCTCCAGCTTCACCCCCACCACTAATCCTCAAAGTAGTACCATTATCAACGCCTGGCGGAACAGTGACCTTTATGCGTTTCTCTTCTTCAACACGACCAGAACCATGACACACAGGACAAGGATCAGAAATATACTGCCCAGTACCGCCACAACGGCTACAAACAGTAGTGGTCTGAAAGAGACCAAAGGGTGTTCGCTGAGTACGAGTTACACGACCAGAACCATGACACACAGGACAAGTTACGATAGCATCCTTAGACTTAGCGCCAGTACCGCCACATTTAGGACAAGTAGCCATCCGCGGAACAATGATATGTTCGGTGGTGCCTTTCACAGCATCCTCAAGAGTAACTTCCAGGTCATAACGGATATCAGACCCCCGTTTAGGACCACGACGACGACCGCCAAAATGACCAAAAGACCCTCCGCCAAAGAAAGAATCAAATATATCACCAAAATCAAAATCAGAACCAAAGTCAAACCCGCGGAAATCAAAACCTCCACCGCGCTGAAAGCCCTGAGGGAATTCTGCAGTACCATACTGATCATAATGAGCACGTTTAGTATCATCACCTAAAACAGCAGCAGCCTCATTTATCTCCTTGAACTTCTCAGCAGCATCAGGATCCTTATTTAGATCAGGATGAAACTTTTTGGCAAGGCGTTTATAAGCCCGCTTAATATCTTCACGACTAGCATTCTTATCAACGCCCAGTATCTTATAATAATCCTTTGTCATTTTCAACAGTCTTCTCAATCAACAATAGCAGTCAAAACATCAACACCAGCCTAAAAATCCAAGGACTGACCGCCACTCTCCAATATATCCTTAAACTCCTTCTCCAGATTCTTTGCGAACTTCATATATGATTTAAATGTGTTTGGGTTTTTAGGAGCATACTTCCTCTTAATATAATCAAAACGTTCATCAAGAGAAACAACACGACCAGAAGAGAACCTAAGATCAGCGTACATAATAAGCTTTTCCTCAACAGTCTTAGGAACAAAAGAAGGGTCTGAAAGATTATTGAGAGCATGTTTCTCGACTACTGATGCAACCTCATGAAAACCCTTCTGCCTAAGAAGATCACCAGCTTCAATAGCATGATCAAACTCAGCATTAATCTTCATTATATCATGAAGAAGAGCAGAAGCCGCCACAAGAGACTTATCAACAGGATGACCAACAGCTTCAAGCTTATCAGCAATCTGAAGAGCAACATCCCTGACACCAATAGAATGACGAACTATACTTGGATGTAAGTCCGCCTCAGCTAACAAAGCAAAACATTCACTTTCCGTAGGGATCCCTCGTGTCATCTAACAAACACCATAAAGTAAATCATAACAGATACTTTAACAATACAGTTCATATTATAAATATAGCGTATGACGGAAGTATTACATATGACAGCAGCGCATGATTAAAACCAAAAAATAAAAGACTAAAAATAAATCATTTCTTGCTATCCTTAGCATCTTTGTTCTCTTCTTCATATTCGGCATCAACAACGTTCTCTTTAGAGCCAGAACCAGAAGATTGATTGCCTGGCTGACCGGAAGCATTCCCAGATGAGCCAGCAGCAGCTCCCTGCGCAGCCTGGGCTTTCTGATACTCCTGCTGAGCCTTCTGATACATCTCAGTAGTAGCTGCCTGCATGAGTTTCTCAATCTCCTCAAGCTTAGACTTTATGGCCTGAGCATCCTTCTTCTCAGGCTCCATAAGCTTCTTAAGCTCATCAATGCCCTTCTTTATAGGATCAATCTTAGCCTTATCAACCTTGTCACCCATCTCATTCAAGGTCTTCTCAGAAGAGTAGATAAAATGTTCAGCATTATTGATTATCTCTACCTCTTCCTTACGCTTCTTATCCTCAGCAGCATGCGCCTCAGCTTCCTTCCTCATACGTTCAACTTCAGACTCATCAAGCTTATTAGGAGCAGTTATAGTCATAGCCTGCTGTTTTTGCGTACCAAGATCCTTAGCTGAGACATTCAGGATACCATTAGCGTCGATATCAAAAGTGACCTCTATCTGAGGAACACCTCTTGGAGCTGGAGGTATACCAACAAGATCAAATGTGCCCAGAAGCTTATTATCATTAGCCATTGGGCGCTCTCCCTGGAAAACCTTGATAGTAACAGCCGGCTGATTATCAGCAGCAGTACTGAATACCTGAGACTTCTTCGTAGGAATAGTCGTGTTACGATCTATCAGTTTCGTGAAGATACCGCCAAGAGTCTCAATACCCAAACTCAAAGGAGTAACATCAAGGAGCAAAACATCCTTAACCTCTCCTGAGAGGACGCCTGCCTGAATAGCAGCACCCATAGCCACACATTCCATAGGATCAACACCACGTTCAGATTTCTTACCTATAAAATCCTCAACAAACTTCCTGACACTAGGCATACGAGTAGGGCCTCCGACTAGGATAATCTTATCAACATCTGCAGCTGTAAGATTAGCATCAGACAAAGCCTGCTTTATAGGACCCTCTGACTTCTTTATTATAGGCATCACAAGATCCTCAAGCTTAGCACGACTAAGCTTCATCACAAGATGCTTAGGACCTGCAGAACCGGCAGAAAGGAAAGGTAAGTTGATATCAGTCTCTAAAACTGTAGAGAGCTCAATCTTCGCTTTTTCAGCAGCTTCTTCCAAACGCTGCATAGCAGTAGGATCATCCGACAGATCAATGCCTTCCTTCTTCTTGAATTCCTCAACAAGATAATCGACAATAGCCTTATCCATATCCCTACCGCCAAGATTAGTATCACCACTTGTAGACTTGACCTCAAAGACACCTTCACCAAATTCCATTATAGTAACATCTAAGGTGCCGCCTCCGAAATCAAAAACCAATATCTTAAATTCCTTATCGGCCTTATCAAGACCAAAAGCCAGAGAAGCAGCCGTAGGCTCATTGATTATACGGACAACCTCAAGACCTGCAATCGTACCAGCATCTTTAGTAGCCTGTCTCTGATTATCATCAAAATAAGCAGGAACAGTAATAACCGCTTTCTCAACCTTCTCACCAAGGTACTCTTCTGCATCCTTCTTGATCTTCTGAAGGATGAAAGCAGAAATCTGTTGAGGAGTATATTCCTTACCATTGATCTTATACTTAAAACTCGTACCCATCTTACGCTTAGCGCCCGAGATCGTACGTTCAGGGTTGGAAACAGCCTGACGACGAGCAGGCTCACCTACCAGGATCTGATTATCCTCGGTAAAAGCCACAACAGACGGAAAAGCCTTACCATACTGAGTAACACCCTCAGAACTAGGTATAATCTTAGGTCTGCCAGCCTCCAAAAAAGCAGCGGCTGAATTTGAAGTTCCTAAATCAATTCCAATTATCTTTGACATTTTACTTACCTCCAACACTTCATCATGAGTGTTAAACAAATCATCTTTGTTAAATAAATATGATCAATCAGGCGATGGACAGACAAAATACCAGTCTACCGCCTTAATCTTGATGCCCTTTATCAGAGCTATCAGGAGCTGATCCTCTCAACGCCTCCTTCCTGATATCCTCAAGCTTCTCATGAGTGAGTATAACACGCTTATCCACCGGGCGAACACGTACAGACTCTAGCAACTTGACAAGCTTATTCTTGTTCAAAGTCTCGTAAGACTGCATGCTTGCAAGAGCATCATAAAGATCCTGATCAGTCGTCACAAAAACCTGATTAGCAGGATTACACATCACCAAGGTCTCAAGCTGGTCATCATTACCTATCAGGTATCTTAAGATAGTGGAAGCATTGAGAAAAACTTCCTGGATGCTGGTCTCACCAATAACGGCATCATCAAAATCAGCCCTATCTACACTTAAACCATCAGTGTTCTGCTCATCCGCATCTGAAATATCTATGTGCATAATATCACCCTATCACCCTAATAAGTCATATGTATAGCATACCAATCATCACATCATCATGATCAACCAAAATAGGTCGGCGTCTTAAAGGTCTTAGACTTCGAGTCAGACTTTTTCTTCGCATTTTTCTCCATCTTTTCGATAACTTTCGGTTTCTTTATCTCACCAAACTGTTTCTCATAATCAGCTATGACCCGTGAGAGCAACTCAACAGTCTTCTTAGCATGAAAAGGATCCATAAGCACAACATTATGCTTAATCCTTATCGAAGGACCATTCTTAGACCGAACATCAACACGAGGAGTCACTGACTTAAAGTCAAGGACGAATTGCAATGGATTGAAGTTCACCGAAATCTCATGGCAAAAAAAAGCATCACCATCATCTATTGAAAAATTCATGTTCTTTTCCATATTTACTCCCTCACAAACATCGATAAACCAACATTCCAGGCCCCGTCATTTCAATAAAGTATAATCCAATATCTTCTTAAGACGCGACCTGTCAGGAACAAGATGTTCCAACTCCGCACCTTCAATGACCAGGCCACCAGTCTTTATGTAAGCATGATACTGACGGACAGATTCCGGATCATCAGGGTTGACAAAATGATTCACCAGGAACCAAGCATTAATAGCATCACCATGTTCAGCATCGCAAGTGCTTACCCGGCAATGCAAAGGCTTTACTTTATGTATCTTACAAACATTGCCGTCAAGGAACATACAATGACCATAAGGTTTACCTTCTTCCTTAACAGTTTTGAACTTCCAAGCCTTTGTGTTAAAGAGCTCTATCTCTTCAAGGAAATGCTCCTTGAATGACCTTATATCGTGGTTTAAACTTGCTGCGATAACAGGAATCTCCTCTTCAAGCACAAATCCTGAACCGAAACGACAACATGAACCGCAAAGCTTGCACTCGCTTCCTATCTTAAGTATCTCCTCTTTTGGCGTATCAATAGCAATCTTCATCTTACAACATCATCAGACTCTTTTTGGATGATCAAGCAACATAATTATCATTTTTTCTTACCGACCTTTACCTTAGAGTGGCGCAAAACCTGCCCCTTGAAGGTATAACCTTTCTGAAACTCTTCAAGTATGGCATCATCATGATCTGAACTTACTGTCATCATGACCTCATGGAAGTAAGGATCAAACCTCTTATCCTTAGTCTCTATAGCCTCAAGCCCCTCTTCCTTAAGCAATCCATACAACTGAGAGTAGATGAGCTCTACGCCCTTGACAAACTCTTCCTTATCTTCGGTATTCTTAAGAGCCATCTCAAAAGAGTCAAGCACTGTAAGGAGTTTCTTGACCAGATCTGCCTTAGCATATTCACGAAAGGCCTGATTCTCCTTCTCGCAGCGTTTCTTATAATTCTCAAAGTCCGCCTGAAGACGCTTAATATCATCAGTAAGCTCTGCAATCTTCGCATCCTTTTGCTTGATAACAGCAGACTCTTCGACACTTTTTCCGCCTTTGCTGATCCGTTCCTCGTTCTTCAGATCGTTCTTTGAAACAGCATCATCTTTTTTTGATCGGATAGCATCCTTAATCTCGTCAGTGTCTTTTGTCAATTTCTTCTTACTCATCCTTGAACACCTTCGCACAAAAAAATCATAATTCTCACAAAAGCTCAAAAAAATAACAAAAACTCGCCACTCGGGTCTATCCCCGACCTAAAGGTCGGGGTATTAACGACCCTCGCTTAACGGCGAGTTTTTGGGATTGAAAATCTCGCCCTAAAGGACGGAGTTTTAAACTCTTTACAAATCTCTAACGAGATTTTCAATAAAAAATTAAGCAAGCCTATAATACCTATCCTGCAATCATTTGATATTGATCTTATGGCTTTTTTTCTCATTCTTTGAAGGAGCAACTTTAGGCATCGTAACAGTCAGCACTCCATCCTTATAGACAGCAACCGTCTTCTCAGGAACTACCTTTGAAGGCAGTGGAAGAGCACGATAAAACTGGGATGCCTGAGCAACATAACTATAATAGCCCTTTTTCTTATCAGTATGCTCTTTGACTATCTTTCTCTGAGCCTTAACTTCAACAGCATTTTCAGTAACATTCAGTTCAATATCCTTCTTATCTGCTCCGGGAAGCTCAAAAGTGGCAATGACTGAATTTTTTGTCTCTTTGATATCTGAGACCGCAGGTCTTGCTTTAGCAAGAGCCTTGCCCGAAGATTTTGGACCTTCAAGCAAAGGTCGCTCGTAAAAATCTGAAAACATCCTATCCATCTGCCTATGCAACCGTTCCATCTCCTCAAATATGTCAAACATAGCAATCACCTCCGCTTTGTTGATTTAAAGTCAACAATGAAGAGTTAAACTCTACTGATATATAAACCTTTCGGGAAAAACTTATATATCTTAAAAAATACAACAGAAGCATGGCAGTCATACACCAAAAGATAACCATAATAAGACTAAGAAAACCAAGCTCACAAAACATAAACGACGAACTACAATTCTTAGGAAACTCTCTAGGCCTATTCAACCTGAGAGATAAAGATAAAAGCTGCTTCAGGGTATTTGTAGAACTTCTAAAAAGCGCAAAACAAAAAAGACCATTGAGTTCTGACGAACTAGCATACAGACTAAACATAACAAGAGGAACAGTGATCCACCACATCAACAAACTCATAGATGCAGGAATCGTGATACACGAAAGACAAAGATACTATCTGAGAGTCGACCGGCTAGAAACACTCATACAAGAACTAAAAAAAGATATAATAAGAACCATAGATGACCTTACAGAGATAGCAAGAGAAATAGACCAACAATTAGAATAATGCAAGATTTTCAATAAGAAGAATTCTAAATGATGATAATATAGAAAACACCTACAGCATAGCAAATGGCTGACAAATAATTAATTATATATAATACAGGCAATACACAGGAAAAGATGAAAAAAAACAGCAATGTAGGGGGACAGGCAGTCATCGAAGGAGTGATGATGAAAAACGGACCCAGAGTAGCAATAGCAGTAAGAAGACCAGACAACAAGATAACAGTAAAAAAGATACGCATGAAAAGCATCGCAGACAAGATCACATTCCTGAAATGGCCATTCATAAGAGGAACAGTCAACCTCGTAGAGCAACTCATCGTAGGAATAAAAGCACTTAACTACTCAGCCAACGAAGCAATAGGAGAAGAGGAAGAAAGCATAAACACATGGGAATTCACAATAACAACAATAATCTCCATACTAGTAGCAATAGGAGTATTTGTCCTGCTACCACTATACCTAACAAAGATCACAAGAACAGAAGGGATACTATTCAATATCATAGACGGAATAATCAGGATAATATTCTTTGTCGCCTATATCGCAGCAATATCACTCATGAAAGATGTGAAGAGACTCTTCCAATACCACGGCGCGGAACACAAAACAGTAAACTGCTACGAATCAGGAAAGAAGCTTACAGTCAAGAACGTAAAGAAATTCAGCACAGCACACAAAAGATGCGGAACAACATTCCTACTAATAGTACTGATAATATCAATTGCAGTGTTCAGTTTCATAGTATCAGATAATTTCTGGATAAAATTCGGCGCCAGAATAATATTATTACCAGTAGTAGCAGGAATAGGATATGAACTGCTGAAGATAGGAGCAAAATATGATAACTGGCTAACAAAGATGATAATCTGGCCAGGAATGCTAATACAAAGCATGACAACAAGAGAACCAGACAACAAACAGATAGAAGTAGCGATAAAAAGCTTCAAAACAGTAGTAAAGGAGTGTTAAACAATAGTCAAAAGAACAATAAGAAAGAAACAACACCATAAGCTTTAAAAAGCAAACATTTTTCCTTAAAATAAAAATCAACCAAAAATGCCTCCGTAGCATAGTAGCTATTGCGTCTGACTTGTATCAGACAATGCGTGGCTCATGCCTGCATCGCTGCGAAGCAATCAGAAGGTCGCGAGTGCAACTCTCGCCGGAGGCTTTTTTTAATATGTCTTTCTAATATCACAACTGCTATCAAGCATACCAACATCCACAACATTTAAAACCACACAGATAAACAAGCACAGGATGAACGGTTTAATAGAGTCATTAGTACCAAGTTCTATAATAACAGTTATAGAGACAATGATACTAGCATTCATAATAATATTTACGGCTCTCGACATATATGTCGGTTTTGTCCTGAAAGCGCTGGCAAAAAAGACAAACACCCCAAAAGCATGGATGGGCTTCATACCAATAACAAACGTCTATCTCATGGCAAAGATTGCAGGCCTGTCAGGATGGTACACCACATCATTAGGACTAGCTCTCATACCATATGTAGGAGGACCGATAACTATAGCAACATTCGCATACATCTGGATCAACATAGCGAAAAAAACAGGAAGACCAGGATGGTGGGGAATAATGATTCTTGTACCAATAATCAACCTCATACTGATAGGGATCATGGCGTGGGGCAAAGAGCCTACAAGAGAAGAACAGCCAATAAGCGAGCAGACAATAGAAAGGCAGAATAATCCAGAACAAAACATACAAGAACAAACATACCAAAACAACCAATATCAGAACGATGAAGAGAACATAAAACTATAAAAAAGAAGCCAGCAAAGATTTATAAATGACCTTAAAACCCTGCCAGAAAGGTGGAACTAATGGAAGATATATACCAAGAACTAAGAAAAAAATTCTCTTTGCCAGAATTCAACATTCTAGATCAGGAATTTGAGATAGGAAGCATAGACGAAGATGAGCATTTCCCGTTAAGAGAGATAAGAAAAAAGATAGATGACAAAATAGAAGGCATAACAAAGATAATGGAAGAAGTGCTACACCCAGAAAGATCAATAGCATCATTCAGAGAAGCCAACGCATTTACAGACAAAGAAAGAGAAGACCTTCTGGAGTTATACTCAAGACTAATGTTCTTTCACAGAAGAACAACAGAACTATACATAGAAGACAGCGAAGAAGAAAATGCAGAATTCATAAAAGAACTGATGAAAGAATGGCCTGAACTAAAGAAAAAAACATTAGGTTTCGTAAAAAAACTAAAAGAGTCGTGGAAAAAAGAGATTACAAAAAAAGAAGTGGTAGGTTATCTAGGATGAAAAGACTAATATTTATCGGACCCCAAGGAGCAGGAAAAGGGACAATAGCAGCACACGTATGCCCAAAATTTGAGATACCGCACATCTCAACAGGAGACATGTTCAGAGAAGCGATAGAAAAAGGGACAGAACTAGGAAAAAAAGCAAAAGAATATATGGATAAAGGAGAACTGGTCCCTGACGAGATTACAGTACAACTAGTAAAAGAAAGAATAACACACAAAGACTGCTACGCAGGATTTGTACTCGACGGTTTTCCAAGAACAATACCACAAGCAGAAGCATTAGACAAAGAAGTAGATATAGACGGAGTCATACTCCTAGAAGCACCAGAAGAACTACTGATAGAAAGACTAACAACAAGAAGACAATGCAGAAACTGCGGAAAGATATACAACCTAAAGACCAACCCGCCAAAAGAAGAAGGGAAATGCGATATCTGCGGAGGAGAAGTCTACCAAAGAGACGACGACAAAGAAGAAGCGATAAAAAGAAGACTTGAGATATACAAAAAAGAAACAGCTCCGATAGCAGATTATTACGAAAAACAAGGAAAGCTACATAAAGTAGATGCAGCAAGAGACGTGGATGAGATAGTGAAAGATGTCGTAGCGATCATAGAAAAGATATGATAAATCGCTAACAAAACAGAGATTACACACATCAGATCAGCCCAGAAAAAACAAGAACCAAAACAATAACCTAAACGCCAAACATACGCTTGATGACCATAGTCGCATAGGCTCCACTAGGCAAAAAGAAAGACAAACGATACTTATTCTTACCAAAATCCTCAAACCTAAAATCAGAAAGCTTAACAAACAAACTTCTAGACCCCCCATCACAAGAAAGCTCAGGAAACGCAGGAACAATAAAATCACGTTCAGAAACACCCTGCTCACCAAGAACATCATGAACTATCTTCTCAACTATGGGATCAGCATACTCAGTGCCAAAACCAACTATAGGGATCTCCATCTCAAGATCAGAATCTGACAAAGGACTATCCGCAAATACAGGAAAATCAGGAAAAACAACCTTACCTATAGAATAACGGCGCTCAATAAGACCATGATCTGCGTACTTCAAACGGATATACCTTTTAGCACATTCATTCCAGATAAAACTCTGAAACGCATGAACATACATCAACAAGGTCTTGATAGGAAGGCGCTTTAAAGCCCCAACATAATCATGAGGTGCAGACTTAAGATGAGATTTCACACGCTCCTCAATAATCTCCTCAGCAGCTTTCTTCCAATCCTTCTGGATCATAGCCTTGCCAACAACATGATTATTTATAGAAAACCTCTGATCATCAAAATAATCAACGATCCAATCTACCTTCTCAGGAACCTTATCAGATTCAACAATAATAACAAAACGATTACCAGAAAGAGAACCCAAACTTATAGGTTCCTTACCACGACCAATATACTCAAGCCTAATACGGTCAGAACAAAAATCCCTAAAAGTATCCTTACCTATGACTTTACGAGGATCACGGATAGAGATAGCCTGTTTAGTCACAGCATGCTTATCCTTAGCACCAGCAAAACCGACCCTGCCCTGCTTAACATGAACAAAATCACCGATCCTCTTAACAAGAGAAACAGTATTATAGCCAATCTTAGTAAGCCAAAAATAAACAAAATCACCCTTGGGATCAAGCTTAAGATCTATAACTTCCTCAACGACAAAATCCTCAGGTTTCTGCTTAATCTTATACATAAACAATCCCGGAGCCCAGGAAAATAATAAACCTTATAAATCGTTTGGGTTTCCTTTAAAAGAGAAACAAAAGAAAGAGCTAAAGAAGAAAACAAAAAAAGCGTCCGTAGCGTAGTCTGGAAACAAAGAACAACAGAACATTGTTGGACAAATAGCGCAACTGCCTCCTACGCAAGATGCGGGGTGAGCAGTAGGTCGGGGGTTCGAATCCCCTCGGACGCGTCAAAATCATCACAACACCATCCACAACAGGATAATCATCCAAAATTCTTTCATACAAAAAAATGGTGACCCTAACACACATTTCTGAAGGACTGCGGATGTTCAAGCGCAGAAGAAGAATAGAAAAAGAAGGATTCCCAAAATACAAAGGCAATGCAGAACAGATATGCACAAGGATTATAGAAAGATGCTGGAACGGAAAATACTTCCAGACCAGCGCAGGACACTTCAACGAATTCTACGCCAGAGATTTCGGCTGGTGCACAAGATACCTGCTAGAACTCGGACAAAAAGAACAGGTAAAACAAACACTAAATTATGCACTTGACAAATACTCAAAAACAGGGATAAAAACAGCGATAACACCAGAAGGAAAACCATTTAACTTCCCAAACTACTACTGTATAGATGGAGTAGCGTACATATTCCACGCAATAAGAGCAGTGAATGACAAAGAGCTCATAGAAAAGTACCAACCATTCCTACAGGAAGAGATATACAAGCTGGAAAAAGAAGCGATAGACCAAAAAACAGGCATGGTCAAGAAAAACAGGTATTTCTCATCCATGAAAGACTGCTCATTAAGACAAAGCAGCTGCTACGACAACACTATGATCGCATTCATGGACAATGAACTAAGAAAACTAAAGGTCTTTGACAACCCGCTGAAAAAACTCAACATGAAAAAAAGACTAAAAGAAGAGTTCTGGACAGGAACCTACTTCAAGAACGACAGCGGAAAGGATGATACCGTGACAGGCGACTCAAATATCATACCAGTATGGACCGGCGTCATCAAAGATAAGAGCATGATAAAGACCTTAATAGCGACAGTCGAAAAAGAAGGACTGACAAGACCATTCCCATTAAAATACACCCACAAAGCATCAAAAGAGCACAAGATGATAATAGTGGAAAAACTAGCAAGAAACTGGGAACAAGACTCCATATGGGCAATGATGGGAATGATGTTCATAGATGCAGTATCTATCGTCGATAAAAACAAAGCAAAAAGATACCTCAAACAATATGAAAAAGTGATAGAAAAACACAAGAACTTCCTAGAAGTGTTCAACAGGGAAGGAAAACCTTTCAAAACAAGATGGTATGCATGCGACGATTCCATGCTATGGGCAAGCATGTACTTAGGACTTAGAAAGAAACTTAAACAGAACTAAAAACAAGATAACAAAAACTCGCCACTCGGGTCTATCCCCGACCTAAAGGACGGAGTATTAAACTCCTTGCAAATCTCTAACGAGATTTTCAATAAAATCAAGACTTACGAGAGCGCCTCTCCAAAGCCCGGGTCTTAAGACGTTCTATCTTATGCTTCAAAGGCTTAGAGATCATAGTCTTAGCACGAAGCTTTATGCTACTACCATAACGCATGTGGCGAGAAACAGCCTTAGCATGAGGAACAATCCTCTCACGAGCAGTAATGTTCTTTCCAAAGACCAAAGTCTTATGCCGCAGGATATCACGGATAAGACCATCAACATCAGAAGCGTCAGAACAAGTAACAACCTTGCCCAACTGCTGAAGAGTGTGAGAATCACTACCTCCAGTAAAACCCTTACCTAACTCGTAACCTATCTTGATAGCACGAAGATTCATCTTCTCAGTAACCGTACCATTAATGACCTCAATAGCATCAACCCTATCAAACAACTGAGGACTCAGATAACCCTTATGGATAGCACGCGCAAGACCAAGAACAGGAGGAGCATCAGGATGAGCAGATACAGCGATACAATTATAATCCTCAGCAGCATCAAGAAGATCCTCAGCAGGACGATTGATCATCATAAAAGGATTCTTATTCTTATACTTACGGATATGCTTAGCATAAAACTCCTTAAGCTCAAGATAATCATAGAAATAAAAGAGTATATGAGGACCCTCCTGAGAACCCACCTCAATACCCGGAACTATGACACGATCAGTATTCAAACGCAAGATCTCAGGAACAGCCCTGATCTCGTTATGATCAGTAACCGCAAAGTTGATGCCCAGGCCAATAGCCCTTTTCAATAACATCTTAGGACGAGTATAAGTATCAGAGTACTTAGTATGGACATGCATATCAAAACAGTTATACTGCCTGTTAAGAGATTCAAGATCCGGCTTCTCAAGAAACACCCTCAAAGATACTCCCCCTTCATCATCCTACCAATCACGTAAAACAGACCAGATAAATAAAACATAAACACACCCTGCACATAACTTATGAGCTTGAAGCCAAACGCTTCAGCATATCAATAATCTTCTTACCCTCAGCCTTACCCCGCAAAGAACCCATAACTTTGTTTATGATAACATTAAACTCCAAACCCTCACTTTCCTTAAGCAAATCCTTGATAGCAGATTCAAGCTCCTCATCAGAAAGAGGAACAAAAATATCATAATCAACAGGCTCACCCTTAGCAAGAGACAACATGATATCCTCAAGAGAACCCTTAGCAAGCCTGCCAGAATCAAGACGAGAAAATATCTCACGAAAATCATCATCAAGAATCCTATCAGGATCAACACCATACTTACGCTTGATATTCTTAGGGATAGAGACCAGGGTCTCAGCGATAAAAGCAGGCTTTATGTTCTTAAAGTCCCTGACAGCCTCCTCAAAAAGAGCAAACTGGCCTGAACGGGTAAGAGCACGAGCAAGATCCTTGGCCAGACCGAACTCAGAAATATAACGAGACATCTTATCTTCTAAAAGTTCAGGAAGCTCAATACCAGACAAGTCAGGCTTGATAGGCGGAACATCAGTCTCAGGATACATACGAGCAGCACCAGGCATCGGCCTCATAAAAGAAGTCGTTCCATCAGGGTTAGGCTTACGCACCTCCTTAAGAACGCCTCCCTTAAGAAGATTAGCACGATCAATGGCGGCCATGATCGCATGCTCAGCCTTCTCTGCCTTATCCACAACAAGAATAAAAGCATCAGCCTTATCATCCTCACCAATACCTAAAGAAGAACGCAAAGAAGCAATCTCTTCAGAAGAAAAATTATATTTCTCAAGATTCTCATCAGAATGGATAAGACCGCCAACACCAGCCTTAGCCTTAGCATAATCACTAAGTTCAGAACCGATACGCTTACCAGGAGAAGTCTCAATACCAAGGATCCCAGAAAAATCAGGAAGACGAGCACCCAAGACGACAGAACCTTTCTCTATAGCTTTCCTGACAAAACGACAATCAGTACCTTTCAGGATTTCAGTAACATCTTTAGAATTATGATTCACAGTCAAAGAAGAAGTCTTCTTAGCGACCTCAATAAGAGCAAGCTGCCTTCGGGCCTCATACTCAACCCAAGTGGGAATCATCTTAAGATCCTGAGCCCCCTTGATCTCAATCCTAGCACCTCCAGAGACAGAGATGTTAATGTCCTGACGGATAGTCCCTATACCACGAGCAACCTTACCAGTAGAACGAAGGACCATACCAATACGCTCACAAACATCACGACATTGATCAGGAGTCTTGATATCAGGAGAAGTACCAAGCTCTATCAAAGGGATGCCCAACCGGTCAAGACGGAACACGACATAATTGACGCCATCCTTATCAACACCTTTAGAAACATCCTTAGCAGCCTCTTCCTCTATCTGAATATTAGGGATACCGATAGGACCATCAGGAGTCTTTAAGACACCACCCATACCTACAAGAGCGGTACGCTGAAAACCAGAAGTATTAGAACCGTTGACAACAGTCTTACGCATAACCTGAATCTCATCAACAATACGACAATCAAGCATCTTACAGACCTGAAGAACAACACCCAAAGCATCAGTGTTCATAGAATGAGGAGGCTCATCATCAAGCTCAACAAGACAAGTAGTATCATAATAACCCTCATAAAGATAATACTCCTTCTTCTCCGACTCATGCTTAGCAGCAACGTCAACCTCACCAGTCTCACCTGCAGCAGCACGCAACTCCCTCCTGACAGTAAAATCAGGCTTGTCCTCACGCAAGACAGAAGGACAACTGCAAAAAAGCTTAGGAGTAGCAAGACGCTGATGAATCTCAACACCACACTTAAAACCGATAGCCTCAAAATCAAGAGGTTCCAAATCAGGTACAGATCTACCTTTCTTATCAGCGTCATCAACAGCCATCATAATCACACACGCATAAACTCATCCTCACCTATGCGAGGATTGATCTCTCCTCGAAGATTCTCACGAACCAAAACCTTCACATCATCAGCAGGATGATTAGCCAACAACCATGAAAGCTTGACTAAAGCAGTCTCTGCCAACATATCTTCGCCAGGAATCACGCCTAAACCCTGAAGGTCGCGACCCTTATCATAAACATTCATATTAACACGACCAAAGATGGTATTAGTGACCATAACGACAACAACACCCGAATCCACCAGTTCCTTGATGACAGGAAAGATAGGTCGATTATCGCCGGCCCATTCATTGGTAACATGACCAGGAGTATGGCCCAAACCAGTACCTTCAATGACCAAGCCCTTAAAGCCCTTAAAAAAACGGAACTGATCGGCAAACATATTCACATGAACCTTAAGAAGCCCGACCTTTTCCTCAAACTCAGGCCTGACCACAAGGTCACCGCCCTTCCTTGAATAATCAGAACGTTTAAAGATCACTTTTCTCGTCTTATAATCAACAAAAGCTATAGGAGAATCATTCACAGGCTTGAAAGCGTCACGTCGGGAACTATGAAGCTTCTTAGTCTTCGTCCCGGGAAGAATAGCACAACGTTCATCAGAAGTGTAATCATGCATACAAACAGCCACACCAGCAAAATCAGACCTGACAATAAACTCAGAAGCACAGATAAGATTCATCGCAGCATCGCTTGAGCCGCGATCAGAACTACGCTGAGCACCAACAAATATTACAGGAACAGGACATTTCTCAAGAGCAAAAGATAAAGCAGCAGAAGCAACAGCCAGGTTATCAGTACCCATGCTTATGATAACACCCTCCACACCTTTCTTAACCTCTTCCTCAAGAGCTTTGGCTAAGACAGAAAAATGCTTGAACCTAAGATCATCAGACCACATATTAGCGATAAGCCGAGAATCAAAGTTAGCGATATCGCCAAGTTCAGGATACATACCAAGCAAATCCTCAGGCCTGAAAGAAGAATAAACAGCTCCGGTACGATAATCAACCTTAGAAGCGATAGTACCGCCAGTATGAAGGATAGAAATCTTTGGAAGCCCCTCCTTTTCATGAGCCTCAGAAGAATACTTTATCTCAAGATCCCTGCCCGGTTCCAAAACCTCTACAGACTTTATAGTATCATCAGAAATACCAGCATTATAACCAGTACTAAGCTTTAAGATAGTAGTTCCTGAACGTCTATCTATAAGAACACCCTCAAAAATTCCTTTATCAGTCACTAACCGTACCTTATCTCCGGGTTTTTCAGCCATTTTCTTACCAGTATAAAACAATCCTATTTAAAACTATGACAAAAAGTTCTTATTCATAATGCTTTCGGAAATATCAGTTTACAACAATAAAGGAAGCCTTAGTATAAAAGTTACCATCCTTATCCCTTATAACCAAGGTCTTAGTACCAGGAATACCATCAACATCAAAATAAAGAACAGTTGAATTACCAGGATCAAGAGCGACCTTAGTAACATTAAAATGGCAGTTCTGACAGATCTCTATATCGAAAAGTTCAGGCACATCATCAGCGTTCTTAAACGCAAGCATGGTCTGGGCCTTCTCACCCTTAGGAATCATAAGGTGCTCATCCTTTAGAACAAGAAGTTTATTATTATGGGACTGCGAAAGACGAGAAAGCAAAATCTGCTCCTCAGTGAGATTATTAGGCTGTTCAACAGTAAAAGACTGTTTCTTAGAAGAACAACCTGAAAAAAAGAGAACAGAAAAAAGAAGGACAATAGTACCCAGAACCGAGAGCAATAAAAAAGAACCCTTTCTGATGACACGCATCTTCAACATCCTCCAAAACTTAAACCTATCATCTTCATACTTTTAACCATAATAAAAACCATAATCGTGACCACCAACATAACCATTAATGTAGCCTGCCTAAAATAATAACTATAAAAAATCATAACCCGGTAGGTGAATCCAAAAATATGGTCTTAACACCAAACTTCTTAGACAATAAAGGCATAAGAGCCTTAACACCAACAGTCTCAGTAGCGTAATGACCCGCACCAATAACATTTATCTTCGCTTCCTTTACAGGATGCAGGATCGCATGACCTATCTCTCCTGAAATGAAGAGGTCTATGTCACGGGCGATAGCCTCAAAAGCAGAATATTGAGCCCCGCCAGAAACAATAGCGACCGTCTTGACAGCATCCTTACCATAATGCAGTATCTGACACTTAGCGCCAATCTTCCTGTTTAGGAGAGAAATGATATCTTTAAGCTTCTTAGGGCGAGAAAAAGAACCCACAAAACCGAAACCGCCAAAAATATCCTTAGGATCAAAGGTAGCACCTATAATCCTGAAAAGACGAGCATTATTACCATACTTAGGATGCCTGTCCAAAGGAAGATGAGCAGCGTAAAGGGCAATACGATTATCCAAAAGAAATTTCAGACGAGAAAAATTTATACCAGTAATCTTATTAGCCTTGATATCATTCTGCCAAAGAATGCCATGATGAACAACAAGAAGATCACAACCCTCCTTTTTAGCCTTGACAAAAGTCTCCATACAAGCATCCACAGCAAAACCGACCTTTTTGATATCATCAGACGCTTCGACCTGAAGACCATTAAAAGAGGAATCATCAACAGAAGCTATATCCAATTCCTTATCAAGAAAATTCACCAATCTTTTCAGCTTAACCATGACAATACCTCTTTTTCAACAGGATAAAAATCAAACATAAAAGATTACATAAAATAACTGGGTCGTTTCTCCTTCAACTGCTTAGCACGAGCAGTAGAGAACTGCTCCCTCAAAGACTTATAGGTCTCCTCAATCTCATCAGTTATAGAAGGACGAACCTTCTTGATAGCCTCATCAAAATGCTTCAAAGAGATGGTCTTAGCAGACAAATCCTCCCTCAAAGCAAGCATAGCAGCTTCACGACAAACACTCTCAATATCAGCACCAGCATAACCCTTAGTCTTCTTGGCCAGATCAGAAAGGACTACATCCTTATCAAGAGGCATGTCCTTAGTGTGAAGCCTGAATATCTGCTCACGAGCAGCTTCATCAGGAGCTCCGACCAAAGTTATACGATCAAACCTACCAGGCCGAAGAAGAGCAGTATCAAGAATATCAGGACGGTTAGTAGCTCCGATAACAACAACATTGTGCAGTTCCTCAAGACCATCAAGCTCAGTCAAGATCTGATTGACGATACGCTCACTAACCTTATTATCAGAACTGACACTACGATTAGGAGCCAAGGAATCTATCTCGTCGAAAAAGATGATTGAAGGAGAGGTCTGCCTGGCTTTCTCAAAGATCTTTCTTACAGCCTTCTCAGACTCGCCAACCCATTTAGAAAGAAGTTCAGGACCATTAACCAGGATAAAATTGGCCTGAGACTCATTAGCCACAGCCTTGGCAAGCAAAGTCTTACCAGTACCAGGAGGACCATACAACAGGATGCCTTTAGGAGGAGAAACACCCATACGACGGAAAACCTCAGGGTTCTTCAAAGGCCACTCTACAGCCTCACGCAACTCCTGCTTCACAGAATCAAGACCTCCAATATCGCCCCATTTTACTGTCGGAACCTGGATCAAGACCTCACGCATAGCACTAGGCCTGACAACCTTAAGAGCCTCAAGGAAATCCTGCTGAGTAACACGAAGCTTATCAAGAACATCCTTAGGGATAGCCTCATCCTTCTCCAACTGAAGCTCAGGAAGGACACGCCTCAAGACAATCATAGCAGCTTCTTTAGAAAGAGCCGCAAGATCAGCACCGACAAAACCATGAGTTATCTCAGCCAGCGCCTCAAGATCAACATCATCAGCCATAGGCATATTACGAGTATGGATCTTTAAGATAACATGGCGACCCTGCTTATTAGGAACTCCAATCTCTATCTCCCTATCAAAACGTCCAGGTCTCCTAAGAGCAGGATCAAGCATATTAGCGATGTTAGAAGCGGCAATGACAACAACACGACCACGAGACTGAAGACCATCCATCAAAGCCAAAAGCTGGGCTACAACACGACGCTCCACCTCTCCACGAGTCTCCTCACGCTTAGTAGCGATAGCATCAATCTCATCAATAAAGATTATCGAAGGGGCGTTAGCCTCAGCCTCTTCAAACTTCTTCCTAAGATTTTCTTCAGACTGCCCATAATACTTAGACATGATCTCAGGACCGTTGATAAGGATAAAGTTAGAGTTAGTCTCATTCGCGACAGCCTTAGCAAGCAAAGTCTTACCAGTACCCGGGGGACCCTGAAGAAGAACACCTTTAGGAGCATCAATACCTAAACGCTCAAAGATCTCAGGGTGCTTAAGAGGAAGTTCCACCATCTCACGGATCTTCTTAATCTCCTCATCAAGACCTCCGATATCCTCATAACTGACTTCCATAGTCTTCTGCTCTTCCTTAAGCTCTACAGCCTCAGGATTCAAAACCACCTCAGTACTGCTGGATATAAGAACAGCACCTTTAGGAGAAGTATCAGCGACTATAAACTTGATATCACCAAGACCGAATCCCATGACAGACTCATCAAGAACATTAAAGATGTCCTCAAAAGGCGACTCGCTCATAGCACGACGACGACGCATAGTACCTCCAAGAGCCACAATATCACCACGAACAACAGCACGACCAAGAAGACCCTGCTGAAAAAGATTAGGAGGAGCACGAATGATTATACCTTTACGAGCCGGAGCTATAACTACCTTAGTAGCAGTCTTTACCTGAGCCTTACGCACCTTGACTATCTCGCCGATACCAGTCTTAGCATTCCTCCTAAGGATACCATCCATACGTATTATATTAAGACCAATATCCCCCGGATAAGCACGATCTACAATACCAACAGTCTTACGCTCACCGGCAATCTCAACAATATCTCCAGAACGAACACCTATCTTATGCATAAGATTAGAATCCACCCTAACAATACCTTTGTTCACATCATCCTGTATAGCTTCAGCAACTTTAAGGTTTAGCTCATCAGGCATCTAAATCACCACCGACAACCATCACATAAAAATCATCAAAACAATATCAAACAAACAATAATAAAATGACAAAACGACAAATAAAAAACATAAAGTTATAGAGCGCTAAATACGATCACTTAACTATAAGATCAGTTCTTAGCCTTCTTAGATGAACTATCGCTCTTCTCAGATTTTGCTGCCGATTTCTTAGCAGCTTTCGGTCCCTTATCTATATTCACTTTAGGCATAGGCACCGGAGGAGGAAGATTGACAGCATTAGCCAAAAGTATGGACTGGATATTACACTTAGCAAGGATGGAATTTATGACCTGGCCAGCAATCTCCTTATCCAACTGCTTATTAGCCTTCCAACGATCAAGAACATCCTTGACAGTTTTCTCATCACTCAAATAGATGATAGAACCTCCAAGGACAATAGTAGCAAAGTCAGGCTCATAAGAGGACTTATACTCAAATATGAACTTAACACCAGCCTGTTTAGTGTTACCAACATTAAGATCATTCTTCTCAACATCAATAATACCTATATTGTTAGCGATATTGATAGTGTTCTTAACGATATCTTTCTTCTCAACATTAATCTTGAAAAACTCAAAACCAACTATAGCCATAAACATCACCTTTGATTCTCATTAGCAGGAACAACATTATGCGCATAAACTGAATAAAAAAGCACAAACTATGCAATTCTAACTTTAGCAGAGGGACTGGAGGCTCTTTATAAATCTTATGATAATACAAAAGAAGCTTATATAAAAGTCTCTGTACATAATGAAGAGTCTTAATAATGCTTAAAAAAATGTTTAAGAAAGTTTTTAAAAGCTTAAAAAAGAATCGTCCAATAAGTTTGAGAGGAAAGAAAAATGCACCTAAAAAAAGTCAAGCACATAGAAACAAAAAAAGGAATGAGCGTAAACGATCTCGTAAAAGAGATGGAAAACAGCGGGGTCATGGGAGCAGGAAAGATAGCACATGCAGTCAATATAGCGGAAGAAGCAATCAAGACAGAAAACGTAAAGGTCTGGTTCGGACTAGCCGGAGCGATGGTTCCCGGAGGCATGAAACAGATAATCATAGATATGCTTGAAAACGGATGGATAGACCTGTTCGTAACCACAGGCGCAAATCTGACGCACGATCTCGTAGAAGCATTAGGATATAATCATTACCAAGGAAAAGCTAACGTATCAGATGCGGAACTCCACAAACAAGGAGTAGATAGGATGTATGATTCATACATGCCTAATGAGGTCTATGAGGGTCTTGAAGATTTCTTTGATAAGAACTTTGAAGAACTACAAAAGAAAGGAAAGATGAATATAAAAGAATTCCTTTGGGCAGTAGGAGAGCTAGTACCTGAAGGAGTACCTTCGATACTAAGGACCTGCGCCAAGAAAAAGATACCGATATTCTGTCCTGCGATATCAGACTCAGGCATCGGCCTGATGATATGGGGGCATCTGGCAAAAGGGAAGAAACTAGAAGTTGATGTATTTGATGACCTTAAAGAGATACTTGACCTGGCATGGAACGATAAGAACAAATACTGTGTATGGTACTGTGGAGGAGGAGTTCCGAAAAACTTCATACAACAAGCCATGCAATTCGCACCAGAAGCTGCAGAATACGGGATACAGATAACAATGGACAGGCCGGAACCGGGAGGAAGCAGCGGCGCAAACCTTTCTGAAGGGATAAGCTGGGGAAAGATGAACGAAAAAGGAAATTTCGTAGATGTTATCAGCGATACAACAATAGCACTACCAATAATCGTAGCAGCACTTAAGGACAGGGTATAGAGTTTCAAACACCTAATAAGATAAGTTCTGAGAAAGTCTTACCAGAATGAACAAAAGGAGATAGTTTTATTAAGTCGCATACACACATTGTAGGACAAAAGTATCTTTTGTTTAAAAGATTCTAAAGAGAATAAACGGACAAAAAACCCTTTTTTAACTAAACAAATCTTTAATAATCATTGAGAAAGAAATAGAAGGCAAAAAAAGCCAAAAAGGTATGAAAATAAGGGATAAAAAGACATCTCTTGAGTCTGATATACTCATACCTACGTCAATATTCTACAACAGAAAAATAAGCTTCCTAGAAGCCATAGTAAAATGGCTAAGAGAAGAAAAAAAACTACGATATTCTGAAATCTCAACACTAACAGAAAGAGACCAGAGAAACATATGGACAATCTATGACAGAGCAAGCAAGAAAACAAAAGCCGCACAGAAGAACGAGAAAAGAAAAACAAGCAAAGCATCAAGTGCAATCGCTGAGATTCCTATTTCTGCAACACGCAACAGGAGCGTATCCATAATGGAATCAGTAGTCCTATTCATGCGCGAATCTGGATTCACAAACCAACAGGTTGCAATACTGCTCAACAGATCAAGAAAAACAGTCTCAACAGTATACAGAAGAGCGGTAGAAAAAACAAACAGAGGTGCAGATGAGAACTGAACACAAGGAGAGGAACGCGAAGAAAGAGTTCCATAGCGAAAGCTACGCACTGCATCAAGAGATCAAGAAGGTATCAAAAGAGCTTGAAAAGATAAAGCAAGAACAGAAAAACAGGACACGAAAAGACAGAAGAACAAGCTCGATACTCTTATGGATAGTGATAGCACTGCTGTTTGCCTCCCTGATCATATCAACAATAGAAAGCATAAACCGTGCAGAAAGCGAAACATTGACGTCAGCATCAGGAACAATAACCGAAACAGCAGAAACACAAGGTATCACAATCACGAATGAAAGTTCTATAGTGCAGACAGAGATTGAAAAGGCAGACTCAACAGACAAAGAAAACAGTTCTGAAAGATACTATGGCGTAGTCCTGACAGGACTCGCACCGCTAAAATATGAGTATCACACCGACGAAGAAGCAGAAATAGAAGCAACCATAGAACAAAACAAAACAAAAGAAACAGAGATGAAAAT